>JBLHLE010000170.1:0-9567 GCA_047620805.1 Pirellulaceae bacterium | reverse complement strand
GATGCTGAACAGGACATGCGAGCGTTTAATCGACTGTTTTACGCACAGGCACAGTGTGCCGAATTGGACTGCCAAGGAAGGTTGAGGATCCCGCCAGAGCTCTGCGAGCTAGCCGGACTCGAAAAGGAAATCATTCTGCTGGGCGTCCGCGACCATATGGAACTGTGGGACAAAGGACGATGGGAAGCCTACCTCGACGATAAACGGCCGCGATTCGACAACTTGGTCGAACGAGCGTTTGGCGCCGAGTCCTCTGAATCGAGTGCAAGCGTTGATAAGCTGCCAACGACAAACGATGCGCTGCAACCTCCCCCCATAAAACAAACCGAGCCAAGCAATAAAGAAGGAACTGACCAATCTGCAAAAAGACACCCCAAGTAGTTCGGCGAATTGCCCGGCAAACTACCAATTCATTGATGACCGTCCGTCTGTAAGTTCGCCTCGCATGCTACTTGCCAAGCAGTCTACGGCCACAGACTGTTAGCGAGACAGTATGAATTATGGGAAGGACCCCGTAATTGCGAACGCGACTGCCACTGTTAACCGTGGTGGTAGTCGCCAGCAACGCCCCAGATAGTGCATGGAGGTGCCTGGGGCGTTCGCTGTTTCTTGCCTGACTTTTTACCTCAACACTCATCACTCGCTGTTTATCACTCTTCTTCCAAATCCGTGCGAGTTCAGGACAACGCCCTGGAAGCGAGGCAGCCTCGTAAAAATCAAATTAGCGACTTTTACGTATGGGGTGACGACGAATGTGTGCTGATTACTAGACTTAGTGCGCGATGCCTAAAACCGACCGCAAAAGTGCAATGTATCCGTGTTTCAGGGTCACTTATCGCTGCCTCGCAGGACGCCAACTGAAAAAAGTGGTAACATCCAGACTGGCCCCCCGAACACATCCAACGCCCGGAAATCCGATATCTGCCTTGCTTCAATCCTCAGAAATCAGTAAATCCTGTCGTCCCGCATCCTCCTTTTCCAACCCAGGCAATCGACGTTGAATCACCGAGACCGTATCCACGTTTCCGTCCTACTCGATGAAGTGCTGGAATCACTCGATCTCGCACCTGGAAAGATCATTGTGGACGGGACGCTGGGAGCTGGTGGACATACGCGGGCGATCGCCGAGCGGATTGGTCCCACCGGAACGGTGCTAGCACTCGATCGCGATCCGGAAGCGATCGCTGCGGCGTCCGAGAATCTAAAAGGCCTACCTGTCCAACTTGCGGAATACAACTTTTGCGAATTACCCGAGGTATTGACCGAGACCACCTACGACAAAGTGGATGGAATTATCCTCGACCTCGGTTTCTCCAGTGACCAACTGGCAGATAACGAACGAGGCTTCAGCTTTGATTCTGAGGGGCCCCTCGATCTACGGTTCAACAAGAGTGAAGGCGAGCCCGCGTCGGGCCTTGTGAATCGACTCAGCCAAGAACACTTAGCTGATTTGATCTATCAATTTGGTGAGGAGCGACTTAGTCGTCGAATTGCCCGCAAGATTATAGAACAGCGAAAACAACGTCCGATCAAGACTGCGAAGGATCTGTCCGATCTATTACGTAGGTGCGTCCCGGTCAGTAAAAATCACCGTATCCACCCAGCGACGCGAACTTTCCAAGCGTTACGGATCGCAGTCAACGAAGAACTGAAGTCGCTCGATATCGCCCTGCGTCGCTTACCCGATTGCCTGTCCCCACAGGGACGCCTTGTGATCATCAGTTTTCACTCGTTGGAGGACCGACGAGTGAAAGAAGCTTTTCGGGACGACGATCGACTCGAGGTGATATCTCGAAAGCCGATACGCCCGACGGACGAAGAAATCGATGTTAATCCTCGTAGCCGCAGCGCCAAGCTGCGAGTTGCGAGCCGACTATAGATTCCCGCAAAACAACAAGAGTTGAGATAGCAAGGAAGCGATCATGACTCCTAAAAATGAAAACGATGCCCACACTCAGTCGGCCGCTGGCACAACTGCCAGTGGTACAACTGCTGGCGATTTGGCGAATATTGGCGCGGCGAGTGCCGCACAGCCAGCCAGTGGATTTCGCATTACCGGAATTGTCATCTTCTTACTATGCGTTTTGCTTGCGCTTTCCACGGTGCAACACGTTCGCAGCTACTGGGCGCAACGAATTCAACTCCGAACTCCAGCCGAGATTCCGCAGGTCGCTCAACGTCCACCGGTTTTTGTAATCTCAGGGACGGCGGCGGATCCCGCCGACTCACCTGCATTTCCGGACCCCAAAAGCTCTCCTGCAAATCCCGCCGCGAACAATCCTGTTTACGCTCAGCAGTCCGAAACTGTCGCCCCAACGGATGACCGATTCTCGTCAGACAGACCCAATGATGCCGCCGTCGCTGCGGCGAGGCCGATCGGACCAGTTCTTGAAACGGCAACGGGGCGAGCAATTCTCGACCCCGCTCGAACGCCACAATTACTCCCAAGTCAGGTCGCGAAGTCGAGCCTAACCGGCGCCGCACCCAATCCGACCGCTAGCACAAACACGACACCCGTTTTTCCCGCTCCCGATTCGGCAGCTCAAGCAGACCAAGCTAATGTTGCAGATCCCTCCAACATTGGCCCTGAAGATGGCAATAGTGCTTTCCTCGAGACAACCGCTCCACTTGCGGACGCGATTGCAGCGATGCCACGAACGGCTGATGGGACGAGTGCACAACCGGAACTCGCTATTGTCCAAAACGCTGACTCCCAGCCACTAGTTGGCGCCACAGAGATTCCGCCGGCACCCGACGCAGCGATTGCGCCCTCGATTATTACCTCGAGTGCTAATGCCCTAAAGACTGAACCGTTGCCCGCGACAACTGCAGCGAGCATTAACGAGCCGACGACAATTCAGGTCCGTCAAGGCGACACATTTGTGTCACTCGCCCAGAAATTCTATCACTCAGACGAATTGGCCCAGGCACTTTTTCAGTACAACCGTCGTAGGGTTGCTCACCCCGATGGACTTGCGGTCGGGCAAATCGTTGAGTTACCGAGTCGCGAAATCTTAGCGGCGCAGGTGGTCGACGAGCCAATCAGCGCCGCGCCCATCGTTGCGGCTCGCACTACGTCAAAGAACATGTTCCATACGGTCGAGATGGGCGATTCCTTAATCGGTATTGCCAAGTCTCGACTTGGCAATGCGAGACGATGGCCCGAGATCTATCGACTAAATCGCGATTCGCTCGGAGAATCCTTCGACTCACTCCCCAAGGGACTGAAACTGAAACTTCCCGCCGACGGCATTCTGACTCGCCGCGTCAACTCTGAGCTCAAATGACCAACGAACTCCCACCACTGCCAAACGACTTCCAGATCGTATCTGGCGGACAAACCGGAGTCGATCGGGCCGCCCTGGATGCGGCGATCGAAACGGACATCCCTCACGGAGGTTGGTGCCCAAAAGGTCGACTTGCCGAAGATGGCCCCATCGAACCTCACTACGCTCTTCAAGAAACGAAGTCGGCCAAGTATCCCGCCCGTACCGAGCAGAACGTCATCGATTCGTGCGGTACTCTCATCCTCTACACTCGTCGACTTCAAGGAGGAACCTTGTTGACCCAACGCCTGGCCAAGAAACACAACAAGCCTTTGTTACTGGTCAACTTCGCCGACCATATCAGCGAACTCGTCATTCGCGAGTGGATAAACGCAAATGATGTCCATGTGTTGAACATCGCCGGGTCTCGCGAAAGTACCTCCCCGGGCATCTTCCATAAAGCGAAGGCCGCGTTGCTACGAATACTGGCGTAGCAACAACTTCAACTTTCGATTACTCGAGGTGGGTTACTCAACATCTATCGACATCCACAGCTGCCACTTTTCACCGGGCTGCAACAATTTCCATCCCGTGGGAACCGCCGATTCGTCCAACTGGTAAGCGTTGGGTACGCAGCTATAGGGCTCGATACAAACAGCTTCTCGGTGCCCCGGGTTGTAGACCACACAGTTTGGAAACTCATCGTTAAACTGAAGGGATACGCGGCGTCCGCTCGCTGGATCGACAATCGAGGCGGCGGCTACTCCATCGTGCCACAGCAAATCCGTGAAGACGTCGTCGCATTCCAATTGTCGCACCTCCACGCCGGCCTGCAGTTCGAGTGAGTTTTCGACGTCCAGCACTTTCCCTGAAGGCAACATGTCTACCAATTCCCACACCCGCTGCACTGGCAAGCGGACGATGCACTGTTCCGCCTCGTCGCCACCAACAGCGGGACGTCCAAGTGGCAAGCGGAAATAAGGGTGAGTGCCGAGACCGCAGGGAAGTACGGTATCACTTGGATTCTCAATTTCTACATCGAGTTTCAGAGACGTCCCTTGAAGTCGGTACGTCGCCACGATCTTAAAATCGGCAGGCCATCGCTCTAAGAGGCTCGGATCGTCGACAGATGCCTGGAATTCGCCCGTCACATGCGTCTCGGATTGATCGATAACTCGCCATGGCCGCTTGTGAACGAATCCGTGGATCCCATTGCCAAGAGGGTCCAGCGACTCCAGCGGATAACCTTTCCCTTCCCAATGGAAAGTTTCCCCGGCGAGTCGTCCAGGGAATGGAAACAACAACGGAATTCCGCTTCCCGAGGGTCCATCATTCCCATTCTCGAAGCCATCAGACGCCCAGAGAACATCGACTGCGTCCGCGTCTTGACCAACCGTAAATTGGTAACAGTTAAAGCCAAAATCTACAAAGACCTTGGCCTGTGTGCCATTGTCCTCGTCAGTCAGTTGTACGATCCGCATTGTCGATGGGCTCCTCGATTACCGGTGGTATTGGGTCAATTCGTTTGGAAAGCACGAGCGTTCCAGTCATAGCAAGAATTACTGCGTACAACATTATGACCGTCCGCAGAATTGCCGATGGGCGTTTGTCCTTTCCTTTCACCATCGCGAGATGGTGCATCAGCCCGAAGGCCAGGACGATGGAGACGAGGAACAACACGGTACAAGCCATGTCCTGTCCCATCAGTTGCTTCATTTGAATTTTCGGCAGCTTCAAGGTGACCCAAAAACCAACGGGCAGCTGGAGCAAAGTTGGAGTGAGAGCGAGACGGGCACCCCACGAGGCAACTCGTTCGCCGTCGGCCACATCTCCCGCCTTGATCTGCTTGTAAGCTCGCCACATCAGGTACGCACCGCAAACAGCGAACGACGCCAGGACGAAGTGGACGGACCGCGCTAACACATTGCTGTCAACGAGTGCCAAGAAAGCCTTGCTCCCTAGTATTTCTTCCCCTTTGTGCTCTCCGACGACTTGCAGATTGGAGAACATTACAAACAGCAAGGGGAAATGATAAATCAGATTGGTTCCGGACAGGAGCATAACGATAGTCCGCCCGACTCGATGCCATTTTCCGCCGTCTTTCTTCGGTTCGTCGCTCGAACCGCTGGCGGCCGTCTTCGACCACCAAAACGCGTAGATCAGCATTAAAACGACCGAAAAAATCAGCTCGATGCCGCCGTAAACGAACCGCGACTTGAGTCGATGCCCGGCGTCGTGCATGACCTCATTCCAATCCAACACAGCAACGACAACGCCCAAGACAGAACCGACGGCTATAGCTGCCAAACTGACCCAAATCAATCGACGGCCCACCTTGCCAGCCAGGCCGTCTCCACGCCCTTCCATCCAGTCCAGGCCAATGCAAACCAGCGGACCCGCAAGGGCCAAATTCATCAACGCGAGGTGGATCGCGAGTGCAAAAATAAGGGCTAATACCGTCATTTCCAATTTTTCCTAGTCTCTTCAAAATTCAGGTACCAAAACGTGGCATTATAACGCCTCCCAGCATTGACAGCAGCCCACCCTTGAAAGTAGTATTTGGCCTGTCGGGCGCTTAGCTCAGTTGGTAGAGCACCGCCCTTACAAGGCGGGGGTCACAGGTTCGAGCCCTGTAGCGCCCACTTTTTTCGCTTCACCCCGACGCACGGAATCTTGCGGGCAATTCTTGAAGCACCCCCGACGCCATTCGGCCAAGTACAGTTTTGCGATTTCGTAGTTCTCGCATCCATTGTAGTACTTCCTTGAGAACGCTACGCGATCGTCTCCATTACGCCGACGATTTTTTTCTCCCCTCAACTTTGTTCCTACTTCTTTCTTTGTGTCTTAGCGCCTTCGTGAGAGCCCTTTCCGTGACAGCAGTGCCACCAATGCATTTACTTAACACATAAACACTTCCTTACTTATTACCCTTCTTTCTTAATTCACCAAGAAATTACGTCGACTTTAATAAGACGGGATACTGCTCTTTTCTCTTCGCTTCTTCAACGTCCGAGTTCGTCATGAATCTCCTCTTCCGCTTAATCTACGCCACCAACTGCCGCAGCACCCATCACAAGTTGGCATTGGACGCTCTGTCGCATTTGAAAACGGAAGACAGTGACCGCTGGACTCGACTGCTGCTGAAACACCACGGTCAATATCTGCTTGGAGCGAAGGCTCCCGACACGGATTTCAAAGACTTCCGCAATCATGTGCTACACGTCCGGGACAACAACTGGGGTGGCGCCATTGCTGCCACTCAGAAGTGGTACCGGAAATTGGTTGCTTCGCTGCGAGATGAGCAGTGGAGTCAGGCGGCCTATCAGGCTGGCGTGATGAGTCACTACTATACCGATCCGATCCAGCCATTTCACACAGCTCAATCGACTGCGGAATCGAATATTCACCGGGCAGCGGAATGGAGTATTTGCAAGAGTTACGACGATCTTCGCAATCGATTCGTAGCGATGAATGGCAAAAACAGGATTGAGTTCCCGAGATTCGATGGTGCGGAGTGGTTGTCCGCGATGGTGTTGCACGGAGCCCAAACATCCAACCGTTATTACGAGACACTAATTGCCCACTACGATTTCGATGCCGGAGTAAAGAATCCACCGGCGGGACTTGACGTTACCAGTCGTGAAATCCTGTCGCAGTTAGTTGGTTACGCAGCGACGGGGTTAGCACAGATACTCGATCGCGCTTTCAGCGAAGCTGACGCGTCCCCGCCGGCGGTGAGTTTAACGGTTCAGACATTCCTTTGCGGTCTGAAAATCCCGATACGCTGGGTTACCAAGAAGCTCGCGGATGCGGGCGAACGGCGAGTAGTCACGGCGATGTACAACGAGCTGCAAGAGACAGGCAAAGTGGAAAAGACACTGTCGGACGATGACCGACAAGTGGCTCAGATGTTCAAGGACGAAAAAAATCCAGTATCTTGGCGGAAAACTCCGTCGCCCAAAGTGTCGTCGCCCAAAGTGTCGTCGCCCAAAGTGTCGCCGCCCACCGTTAGTCCCGCTCCCGCCTTCGGAAGCGTAGCCAATCCGTCTTTACGACAAGCCGCATCACAAGCGGGCCTTCGTTTCTACTTAGACTTGGAGGATACGGTCGAAGACGCGCCTTCGATCGGTCCCAAAACGGCCGTTCGATTAGAAAAAATCGGGGTTCATACAGTCGCGGACTTACTGCGCGCGAATCCGAAGGGTGCAGCCAGTCAGCTTGCAACGCGTCATATCAAAGACCAAACGATTCGAGATTGGCAAGACCAAGCTCGGCTGGTATGCGAAATCCCCGGACTGCGCGGCCACGATGCCCAAATCTTGGTGGGGTGCAACTGCCGCACTGTTGCGGATGTGCAAGCCGCCGAACCAAATGCTATGCTGCGGAAAGTCAGCGAATTCGTGGCGACCAGCGATGGAAAGCGGATTGTCCGTTTGGGCAAGGCGCCCGACTTTGTAGAAGTCGCCGGCTGGATCGAATCTTCTCAGTTGTGCAGGAAAGTCCGAGCCGCCTGATCGAAGCATTCGCGCTGCGAGATGTAGCTGGCTAGTGAGCAAGCTACTATTGGTTACCGAGATTGATAGATGTACTTCAATGCCATTTGGATCGCCACCCTCATCTGCCATCCGCTACTCGCGATAGTGGGAGCTCGGTGGAGTCGCAGGTTGCATTGGCCTGTGTGTCGTCGGAGCGTTACCTCTTCGCCCAAAAACCGAGTTGATTTACAAATCGAACGACGACAGCGGAGCCTAATCGCTGGATTCGTTGCGAGAAGTCCGTGCCGCAATCGCTGTTCGCAGCGGATTCTGGCCACGGCACTAGGCCATTAGTTTCCGACGGCAGCTAAGATTTGGTCGAGATTCGCGACAAATTGCCCGCGGACCATGACGTGTGTACACCCAGCATCGACGGCGGATTGTAGGAGCTGTTCGTCGACGTGCGGACCGTAGCCGATAGTTCGTGCAGTAGGGAGGAGTCGTTTTACTTCGCCCACGGCCGCTTCAATTTCGAGTCCGCGAGCGGTGAGATCGAACAGAACCAAGGCTGGCTCGTGCTTCTCGCAGTATTCTGTCAGCTTGACCACGCCGCATGCATGAAACGTCAATCCGCGGGCTGTCGCGCCGCCTGAAATCTGGGAAGTGAACATCAAGTCGTTGGAAACCAATAAAACGCTAGCCATCGGGGATCCCTAACTAAAGATTGTTTGCAATTCTTCGTACCGAGTTTGGCCAAGATCTACTCGGGCTGAGCGACCACTTGCGGGACACCATCGGGGTCTGACGTCATGCCTGGTAGCGATCGAGGTTCATCGTCTTGCTCTGTATATACTTCATCAAGATCCGTCTGGTCGGTGTCGCGTCGTAAAAGCAAATAGATCGCAGCAGACGTGCACCAATAATAGGCGTAGCAGAAAGCGACACCGACTGTACGAGTCAGTTGGCTGACCAGCTGTATTATTGAGTCCCCGAGGGATTGCATGCCGCTTGAGTCGACGGTGGGGCCAGCGTAATCCACAGACCAATTTGCGGTCGTGACGATCGCTTCGATACAGTGGAACGTGAACAGCCAGCAGCCATAACCGAAAGCGGATGCAACGAGCACGTAGAACAGATAGTGCAAGGGTCGTTGGAAGACATAGGAGTAGCTGCGGCTGAACGCTTCAAATACATCGCCGTCTCGTTCGGTCGCAATGACACCCCACATCAATGGCCAACCGAACGCCAATCCAATCCCTACGACTACAATCAACAGCGAGGCAATAATCACCAGCACCCAGCAAATCCCGCCGATCAAAACTCCGACGGGTAGCTTCATTAACAATCCCAACAGCCACAATGGAACAAGTACCACAGCTATCCCGAGTGCAGGAAAGAGCGGGGCGAAGAAGAATGATCCCAGACGTCGAAATGCATAGCCCAGTGCCTCAAACAATCCGACTCGTTCATGCTTGCCTAACTCGAGTACAGCAATGCGAGAGATCGCTCCTGCAAACAGCGCCCACACGACCATTGTCCAGATCATCCCGGTCGCATAATACCCCGCCACAGAGAATTGCAAGGGACGTTGGATCATTTGTTGAATGGGATCGGTGAGGCTACAGTAAACTTGGGCCAGAACCAGATTTCGCAAGGGACCAACGGCCGGTAATGGCTCGCTGGCCTCGACCGTCTTAAACTCGCTTCCCAAGTCGAAATAGTTCGGCGCTGGCGGCTGGCCCACTCCGTTTTGTCGAGCGCCAACTTCGACTAGCCATTTACCATTGCTATGAACGGATCGCTCCAGCGACGTATCGGACCCCAAC
>JBLHLE010000169.1:0-9583 GCA_047620805.1 Pirellulaceae bacterium | reverse complement strand
GTACAACGAACGCCGGATTCTTAAGGATGGCGTCGTACCGGTAGAGCTAATCAATTCCTCCAAAACGCTTCGTCCTCAATGTATGGGATACCGTCCCCCACACGGGGCTTGGTGCCATATCACTGGAGTCGACTTGATTCGCGATCAAGACGGCCAGATGTACGTCCTCGAAGACAATCTCCGTTGTCCATCGGGTGTTTCGTATGTCCTGGAGAACCGCGAGCTCATGAAGAGAACGTTCCCGCAAGTTTTTCAGGGAATGTCGATTGCGCCAATCGAGGAATATTCCGAGCAGTTGCTGCAGACGCTGTTGGATTGTGCACCGACTGGCATGGACAACCCGACGGCAGTTGTATTGACTCCGGGTATCTACAATTCCGCTTATTTTGAACACACTTTTCTGGCTCAGCAAATGGGAGTTGAGCTAGTTCAGGGTTCAGATCTGGTCGTGGACGGCAATTTCGTTTACATGTCTACGACCCGCGGTTACAAGCAGGTCGATGTTATCTACCGGCGGATTGACGACGATTTCCTCGATCCAAAATGTTTTCGAGCGGATTCCAGCCTCGGTGTCGAGGGCCTAATGGATGTTTGTCGAGCCGGCAATGTTACTTTGGCGAATGCACCCGGCACGGGGATCGCGGACGACAAGGCGGTATACGCTTATGTTCCGCAAATTATTAAATACTATCTTGGCGAAGAAGCGATCATCCCCAATGTTCCGACTTTTCTGTGCGACGACGAAAAACAATGTCAGCACGTCCTGCAGAATCTCGACAAGTTGGTCGTGAAACCGACCAATGAGTCGGGCGGATATGGCATCTTGATGGGACCGCACTCCACGCCGGAGGAGCAACAGAAGTGCGCCGAACAGATTCGCAAAAATCCGCGCGAGTGGATTGCCCAGCCGATGCTGAATCTGTCGACTGTGCCGACGCTGATTGGCGACCAATTGGAACCCCGCCACGTCGACCTTCGTCCATTCGTTTTGTCGGGCAGGGAAACATATGTCATGCCTGGTGGGCTCACTCGAGTTGCATTGAAGGCCGGGTCGATGATTGTGAATTCCTCTCAGGGCGGCGGAAGTAAAGACACGTGGGTTTTGAGGGATACAGCAATGCAAGAGCCGAATTCTCAAACCGCTGTACGGGAGACTGTTTGATGCTTAGTCGTGTAGCGGATTCCGTATATTGGATGAATCGATATGTGGAGCGTGCGGAAAACGTCGCTCGCTTTATCGACGTCAATCATAACTTGACGCTTGGCGAAAGTGACTCGCTCAGTAATCAATGGGACCCATTGGTCACCACCACTGGCGATCACGCGATCTTTGCGGAGAAGTACGGAGTTGCAACTAGGGACAACGCGCTGCGATTCCTGGCTTTCGACGAAGAAAATCCAAACTCGATCGTATCGTGCGTAGCCAACGCCCGCGAACTTGCGCGAACAATTCGCGAGGTGATTCCGACAATTGTATGGGAGCAGATCAATAAGTTTCATTTCATGGTGCGATCTGCCGCTCAATTTAGCCGTACGCTTGAAGAACCACAGGAGTTCTGCGACCGCGTTCGTTTGGCAAGCCACGTTCTCGTTGGCGCGACGGACGCCACGATGTCGCATGATGAGGCTTGGCATTTTTCGCGTCTAGGTAGATTAATTGAACGCGGTGACAAAACTTCGCGGATCGTTGACGTACAGTATTACCTGCTGCTGCCTAACGCGGAGGACGTCGGTTCTACGCTGGACGTGGTTCGCTGGTCGGCGCTGTTGAAATCGACCAGTGCTCTGGTCATGTACCGCCGCCAACACGGGAAAATAGTACCAGAAAAAGTGGCCGACTTCTTGATACTCGACCGCTTGTTTCCACGCTCGATACACTTTTGTGTGTCCAAGGGGTTGGAGTCGCTACGCAACATCACGGGCAGTGCCCACGGGACGTTTTGTAATACCTCGGAACAAAGGATGGGGTTATTGTGCGCCAATATGGACTACACCAGCGTCGATGACATTATACGGAATGGATTGCACGAGTATGTCGACAGATTCCAAAAGCAATTGAATCTTGTTGGCGAGACGATCGCGGAGGACTTTTTCACGCCGCTACGATCCAAACAATTGCAGCAAGCGTCGCAAACCAGTATTGCCTAGAAATTCTGTCATTGTCCTTTTACTTGGTTCGATACAAAGCTCATGATACGAGTCGCACTAAACCACAAATCGATTTATCGTTACGATCGCCCCACCGAATTGGGACCGCAGGTAGTTCGCTTGCGCCCGGCTCCGCATTGTCGGACGCCGATTCCCAGCTATTCGATGAGGGTCGAACCGGCCAAGCACTTCATCAACTGGCAGCTCGATCCGCACAGTAATTATCAGGCTCGGCTCGTTTTCTCCGCGGCGACCAAGGTTTTTTCTGTCGAAGTCGACTTGGTTGCCGAAATGACGGTAATTAATCCGTTCGACTTTTTTACCGAACCGACGGCGGAGCACTTTCCGTTTCAATACGATCCCGTCTTGCTCAAAGATCTGCAGCCGTACTTGACGCCCGCTCCGGTCGAGTCGAAATTGCGATCTTTCGTTGAGTCGATAGATACGTCGGGCGAGCCCAGAACGATACTATTCCTGGTCGCTCTCAATCAGCGTTTACAGAACGATATCAGCTACGTCATTCGACTTGAGCCGGGTGTGCAATCTGCGGAAGAAACTCTCGCGTTGGGGAGTGGTTCGTGTCGCGATAGCGCTTGGCTCTTGGTTCAAGTCCTCCGCAACCTGGGACTGGCAGCGCGATTTGTCTCGGGTTACCTGATTCAGTTGACGGCCGATCAGAAACCACTGGAAGGGCCAGCTGGTCCAGCGAAAGACTTCACGGACTTGCATGCCTGGACTGAAGTGTTTTTGCCGGGCTCCGGTTGGATTGGTCTGGACCCGACTTCGGGATTGCTGGCCGGAGAAGGCCACATCCCTTTGGCCAGCACACCTGAACCCGTTTCCGCGGCTCCCATTACCGGCTCGACGGGCCTCTGCGAAGTTGAATTTTCGCACGAGCTGACGGTCACTCGTATTCAAGATGACCCTCGCGCCAGTAAACCCTACACCGACGAGCAATGGCAGAGCATCCTCCGGGTTGGCAACGAAGTCGACTCGCGACTGGAAAAAGGCGACGTGCGTCTGACGATGGGGGGCGAACCGACATTTGTATCTGCAGCGGACCCCGGCGGTGAACAGTGGACAACGGGAGCTAACGGGGCCGACAAACTGCGGTTGGCCTATGAATTGATCGAACGGCTGCAAGATCGATTCGCTCCAGGCGGCTTAGTTCATAACGCCCAGGGTAAATGGTATCCCGGTGAGCAGCTGCCGCGCTGGGCGCTGACTTGTTTATGGCGGCTCGACGGCGAACCTCTGTGGCACAAGGCGGAACTTCTAGCCGATCCAAAGAAGGACTACGGTCATACGATCGCAGACGCAATTCGATTCTCCAAAGCATTGGCCCGCCGCCTGCAAGTCGACGAAGAGCGCGTTTCGGAAGCTTACGAAGATGCTCTTTACTACCTGTGGAAAGAGAATCGACTCGCCGTTAATTCCCAGTTATCGACAGAGAATCTCAAGCAGGAGGATGAAAGAGTTCGTCTGACTCGGCTGCTCTCACGCGGGTTGGGGAACCCCGTTGGAACGATCTTGCCGTTGAAAAGTAAGTGGTGGAAAGAGAAGCCGAAATGGGTGAGTGGCAAATGGCCCTTCCGCGCCGACCAGCTAAATTTGCTGCCCGGAGATTCTCCCATGGGATTGCGACTGCCGCTCGATTCGCTGCCCGCTCCTACGGGTGACGCATTGCAGTCATTCGAAGTCACGCCATTCCAAACCGCGGCCGACTTGCCACCACACGGGTTGGCCAATGAACAATACTCGCAAAGCCTTGCGACCAGTGCCGCTCAGGTCGACGTTCCTCTTTACCAACAGCCCGTGCTGCAACACGCCGGCGGTGGTAGCGATGCTGCAAGTCACACCGATGGATTAACAGGCGAGTACGCTGGCGATCCACCTCACCGAAACGGCCAACTGGAATCTGATGCTACTCCTGACGATTCAACGCACGACAGCGCGACGGATGCAGAGTTGACGGATGCAGAGTCGACTGATGCAGAGTCGACTGATGCAGAGTTGACTGATGCAGAGTCGACTGCGGATAAATTGGGCGAAACGATCCGGACGGCGATGTGCTTCGAGCCGCGCGACGGACGTTTGCATGTCTTTATGCCGCCAGTCGATCGAGTTGAAGATTACCTCAGTCTGTTAACCGCTGTCGAAGAGACGGCCGCTGAGTTAGGTCTGCCAGTCGTCGTCGAGGGATACTTGCCGCCGCCGGACTACCGACTTCAGTTCATTAAGGTCACTCCCGATCCCGGCGTAATTGAAGTGAACGTTCATCCGACCTGCAACTGGGCGGAATTGGTCAGGATAACGACCGGCCTGTACGAGGACGCGGAACAACTGCGACTCGCTTCTTCCAAATTCGAACTCAACGGCGAGCACACGGGAACTGGTGGCGGTAACCATATCGTGTTGGGTGGAAGCACTCCAGCAAACAGCCCGTTCCTGCGACGACCGGATCTACTGCGAAGTGTGATTAGCTATTGGCACAACCATCCTTCGTTGTCTTACTTGTTCTCGGGGAAATTTGTCGGCCCGACCAGTCAAGCTCCTCGAGTGGATGAAGGACGTCGCGACGGGACCTACGAACTTGGGATCGCGATGGAGCAGATTCCGGATTCTGGCGAATGCCCTCCTTGGCTGGTCGATCGGATATTCCGACATTTGTTGGTCGATCTTACCGGCAATACGCATCGCTCCGAATTTTGCATTGACAAACTTTATTCACCCGATAGTTCTACCGGTCGATTGGGGTTATTGGAGTTCCGCGCGTTCGAGATGCCGCCGCACTATCAGATGGCGGTCGCACAGCAGTTGCTGATTCGCGGACTGATTTCTCGTTTCTGGGAACATCCTTACAAAGCAAAGCTGGCCGATTGGAATACTTCGATTCACGATCGTTGGGCACTTCCACATTTTCTGGCTCAAGATTTCGCCGAAGTCATTGAAGAGACACAGAATTGTGGAATACCGCTGGATCACGACTGGTTTGTTTCGCATTTTGACTTCCGCTTTCCAATGATTGGCGAGACGGAGCAGCGGGGAATCTATCTGCAACTTCGATCTGCCATGGAACCCTGGTACACACTGGGTGAGGAGCCGGCAGGTGGTGCAACGGCGCGATACGTCGACTCTTCCGTCGAACGTTTGCAAGTAAAAGTGCAGGGGTTAGTCGACCAACGACACGTCGTTAGCTGCAATGGTCGCCGCGTGCCTTTGCACCCGACTGGAGTAGAAGGGGAATTTGTGGCTGGTGTCCGTTTTCGAGCCTGGCAGCCGCCCAGTTGCCTGCATCCGACGATACCGGTAGATGAGCCATTGTTGTTTGACATTCTCGACACTTGGATGGAGCGGTCGATTGGCGGATGTGAGTACCACGTAGGGCATCCCGGTGGATTGAATCCCGATGATTTTCCGATTAATTTCTACGAGGCAGAATGCCGCCGAGCTGCCCGATTCTCGAGGATCGGGCATACGGGCGGAAGTATCGATATTCCGCAGCGAGAGGAAAACCCCTCCTTTCCACTGACGCTTGATCTTCGTCGAAATAGATTCTCCCGCTAAAATAGCGTTTTGTGATTTGTTAGAAATGCATGCCAATTGACTGCAACGCATGAATTCAGTCATTCAATCAAACGTCAGACACGACATTGTCCGCCTCTCCTACCTCGTTGAACAACATTTTTGAGAACTATTCTCCGCCTGCGGAAGTCTACGACGAGTACTTCGAGGCGCAACAAGAGGTGCGCGCACACTCGTCCACGTTTGTCGATGCGATCAATCGAGTTGGCCGTGATGAGTTAGTTCGTCGTTGGCAGCGAGCAGGGCAAACCGTCCATGAAAACGGTTTCGCATATGGCGGGTACAGCAAGCCTGGCGAGCAACCGCGACCTTGGGAACTGGACGCTCTGCCGTTGGTAATATCGTCTGCCGAATGGGCCTTAGTATCTGCCGCGCTGAAGCAACGGGCCGTTCTGCTAAACATGGTTTTGCGAGACCTGTATGGCGAGCAGTCGCTACTCAAGAGTGGAATCCTCCCTGCCGAATTAGTGTATTCCCATCCTGGATTCTTGCGACCCTACCACGGACAGCAGATGCAGCAGCAGGACTGTTTCCTGCACTTTTATGCTGCCGATCTAGCTCGTTCTCCCGAAGGCAATTGGTGGGTGCTCGCGGACCGAACCGAGGCTCCTTCGGGACTGGGTTTCGCATTGGAAAATCGGGTGGTGATATCCAGAATGTTGCCCGATGTATTTGGCCAGTGTCAAGTCCAGCGTTTGGCGCCCTTCTTTATTGCCGCACAAGAAACAATGCGCTCGCTCGCTCCTCAGCGTCGAGAAAATCCCCGCGTTGTATTGCTTAGTCGGGGACCGACGAGTCGAAACTATTTTGAGGACGCCTATCTCGCGCGGTACATGGGCTACACACTTGCAGAAGGCGGTGACTTGGCTATACGAAAGAGCCAAGTCATGCTGAAGACTCTCGGTGGCTTGCTACCAGTCGACGTTATCATGCGACGCCAAAACTCTAGTGAGTGCGATCCACTTGAGTTGGCTCCACGCTCTGCTATTGGCGTCTCGGGGCTGATGCAAGCTGCCCGCGTTGGCAATGTCGGAATAGCCAATTCGCTTGGAAGTGGACTGGTCGAATCTCCGGCGTTTATGTCCTTCATGCCAAGATTATGCGAAGAGCTGCTCGGTGATAATTTGCTCATGCCTGGCGTAGCAACTTGGTGGTGTGGTGAAGCCGATGGCCGCGAATACGTCTTGAAGAACCTGGAGCGGCTGAATGTCTATCCGGCGTTTCGCCAGCGCGGTGGTGATAGTCAGACGCACAAAATGCTGAGTGAATTGTCGCTACCAGAATTGGCAGCGAAGATTCGAGAAAACCCTCTCGGTTATTCAGCTCAAGAGAAGGTGGTCCGGTCGACATCGCCGGTTTGGAATCGCAATTTGCAGCCGGCGCACGTCGCTTTGCGAGCTTATGCGGTGGCGTCAAGTGACTCTTATACCGTCATGCAGGGCGCATTAGCACGGGTCTCCTGGTCTCTCGAGCCGCTCGAGACTTCCATTCGAAAGGGGGAAGGCAGCAAAGATGTTTGGGTGCTTTCCGACGGTCCGGTGGAACACGTTTCCCTGTTGGAAGAACCGGGCAGCACGATCGTCTTGAGACGGAGTGGTGCGGAGTTGCCGAGCCGCGTTGCAGACAACACCTTCTGGCTAGGCCGACAATTGGAACGCGCTGAAGCTGCCGCTCGACTTTTGCGGAGCACGGTGAGTCGCATGTGTGGTGAGACGCGTTCCACCGGCGATCTCGAGTTGCCGATACTTCTAAGATGTCTCGCCGATCAGGGCCAAATCGAACCGGGCTACGCGGTCGCGGCGATGCGACGACAACTGCCGCCCATTGAGCAGACGCTTCCAGAATGGGTTTTTGATTCGACGCAACCCGCCTCGCTACGATCGGTCTTGAATGAATTGTTTCGTCTGGGGTCGATACTGCGGGATCGTACTTCGCTGGATACTTGGCGAATTATTCTCCGGATTGACGAGGGCTTCCGACCCGCGTCCGATGGCAAGAACGACTTGGCCGACTTGTTGGCAATGACCGATGAATTGATCACCAAGATCGCCGCGTTCAACGGCGTGATCATGGATAGCATGACGCGGGGGCACTCCTATCGGTTCCTCGACCTGGGAAGACGCGTCGAACGCTCGCTGCAAATAATCAGTTTGATCGAGACCTGCTTTATTCCGCTGCCCGAAGTGCAACGGCCTGTTTTGGAAACGATCCTTGAAGTCGCCAATAGCTTGATGACGTATCGATCGAGATATCTGGCCAATTTGCAGTTGCCCGCCGTGCTGGATTTATTGTTGACCGATGAATCGAATCCCCGTTCCCTGGCGTTTCAGTTCGTTCAACTGGCGGAGCACGTCGAGCAATTGCCACGGAATCAAGCGACTCCTGGGCACAGTGCCGAACAGCGATATGCGATGACGCTGTTGCACTCCGTACGAATGGTCGATCCGCATCGGCTCTGCGAAGAAGGGACCCTGCTGCGATTGATTGCGAAGTGGGAGACCCTGCTTCCAAAGCTCTCGGAAGCAATTTCGCACCGCTACCTCGTACACTCGGTTTCCGAACATCAACTGGCCGAGATTCGGCCCCAATGAGAATGATCCAGTGAGAATGATCCAGTGAGAATGATCCAATGAGAATGATCCAATGAGAATGATCCAGTGAGAATGATCCAGTGAGAATGATCCAGTGAGAATGATCCAATGAGAATGATCCAATGAGAATGATCCAATGAGAATGATCCAATGAGAATGATCCAGTGAGAAACACAGCGAGAGCACAGTGAGATACAAGGTTGTTCACACCACGAATTACGAATACTCGGAAGTGGTTCCGGTTTGCCAAAATGTGATTCACCTTGCGCCTAGAAATTTGCCACGCCAGAAATGCGATGATTTCCGGCTGGTGATTCAGCCTGAGCCGTTGAATCTTGAGCATCGGATGGATTACTTTGGCAATCAGGCGTCGCACTTTTCGATTGAGCGACCGCATCGCGGATTGACGGTTGCTGCAATGAGTCAGGTCGTGGTATTTCCGCCGCCAAAAATTTCACCCGCGGAAACACCGCCGTGGGAAGATGTGGCATTTCGCATAGGCGACGAACGATCAGTAGCAGCGTTGGATGCCTACCAGTTTACGATCGAGTCGAAGGCGATCGGCCAATTCGAGGAGCTGGGAGAATACGCGAGGAAGTCGTTTACGCGCGGTCGCTCAATACTTGACGCCGCGTTGGAACTTACGCATCGTATCTACCAAGACTTCGCCTTTGACACAAAGGCAACAAACATTTATACGCAGGTAAAGGAAGTGTTCGAGAAACGGCAGGGCGTTTGTCAGGACTTCGCCCATCTTCAAATTGGATGCATCCGTTCGCTTGGCCTGGCCGCTCGATATGTCAGTGGGTATCTGCGAACGATTCCACCGCCTGGGAAAACTCGCTTAGTCGGGGCTGATGCTTCCCACGCTTGGTTATCCGTATATTGCGGTGAGAAAGGCTGGGTAGATGTCGACCCGACCAACAACGCCCGCGCTTCTACAGACTACGTCACCGTGGCGTGGGGACGCGACTACGGCGATGTGTGTCCGATTCAAGGCGTTATCGTGGGCGGTGGCAAACACAACATGTCCGTCTCAGTGGACGTCGAACCCGTCGAACCTGTTCCAACGCCATAGGTCAGCAACAAGCAGGCTTCATGGTCATGGTTTCTGTCGCCACTGGTGGCTTGTCGCGGGAATCGGACTCGGCGTCTCAAAAGCAATTTGCTGAACAGGTAAAGTCGATTCAAGAAGGCGAGGGATCGCTGCTGGATAACACCATGGTGCTCTACGGCTCTTGTACCAGTCGAACGCATGT
>JBLHLE010000168.1:0-9590 GCA_047620805.1 Pirellulaceae bacterium | reverse complement strand
TTCTTGGTTTGTTCGGCAACGACAACTGCTGGGTACATCCCATTCAGGAAGAGCGGATGAAAAATGAGCAGTGAGCGGAAAAGAAGTGAGCGGAAAAATGTCGAGTTGAGCAGTGTCGAGTTGAGCAGTGTCGAGTTGAGCGGTGTCGAGTTGAGCGGTGTCGAGTTGAGCAGAGAACCGACAGCAGCGCAGCGATCCATACAGCGCGGAGAATCGTTCGCAGAAACGTTCGACTGCGCCGAGACAGAAGGTTTCGAGACAGAAGGTTTACAGGACGCCAAATTCTCTTTCATTGCATACTTTCGCACTGTGGTTACCGATCGCCAACTCCGAGTGAGCTTGCTTCAAATCGCACTAGTTAGGCAAGCAACCCGTTGACCAGCTTTCCGCCTTTGATGATCTCGATTGGCCGAGTGCCAAATGCGAGCAATTCCTTTCCGGCGTCGATCCCGAGCTGGTGGTAGATGGTGTGTAGCAGATTTTCGAGTGGGACTGCATCGCGCGCGGGTTCCCCGCCGGTTGCATCGCTGGCTCCATAGATCTGACCTTTGGTGAAGCCGCCCCCCGCGATAAGGTTCGAATAGCTGCGAGCCCAATGGTCGCGACCGCCGTCGCCGTTCACTTTCGGAGTGCGCCCAAACTCGGAGGTAACCCAGAAGATAGTAGTATCGAGCAGGCCGCGTTGATCCAGATCGGTTACGATCCCGGCGATTGCCGCATCGAGGGCGGGCATTTGATCGAGGGTGTTTCGTTTTACGTCAACGTGACAATCCCACGCTCCGTAAGTCACGGTGACGAATCGCACGCCTGATTCGACTAGTCGTCGAGCGACAATGAGCCGTTCGGCAAGACCTTTGGGATGATAGCGATTGTCTGGCCCTTTCAATCCTACAACGTCGCTTCCGTAGAGCTTCCTTGTCGCCTCGGATTCGGTGTCCAATGAAAAAGCGGCCTGCGCCTTCTTGGAGGTTAACACGGTGTAGGCCTGCTTGTAAAAATCGTCCATCGTTTCCAGCGTACTGGGATCCACCTCGAGGTTGCGGATTCGTTTTTCGATGATTTGGCGAGCGGTCTTGCGTCGGTCAAATCGTTGCATGGAGACGCCATCCGGAATCGAAAAGTCCTTCACTTTATAGTTGGCCTGTCCCGGATCCGCGTTGGTTTCAAACGGACCGTACGTGCTGCTCAGGAAGCCAGTGCCACCGGAGTAGCCACCTTTGCTCGGAATCGCAATGTAAGGTGGCAACTCGCCGCGGTTACCAAGTTCATGCGAAACAACCGAACCCATCTGCGGATAATCGATCACAGCGGTAGGCGTGTATCCTGTGAATAGGTGATAGGTCGCTTGTCCGTGATCGGGAATTTTTCCGACCATGCTGCGAATCACTGTCAGCTTGTCCGAAACGGCGGATGTGCGCGGGAAATTATCGCTCAAGACGTCGCCGTTCTTTGTCTTAATGACGCCGAATTGGCCGCGAATGTCGATCGGCGCTTCAGGTTTGGGGTCGAGCGATTCCTGCTGCTGAAAACCGCCTCCCAGATGAAGCTGAATAACGCTGAGCGCCTTGGCCTGCCTCTTCGCGCCCGCAGCTTGGCTAAACGCCTTGTTGTCCGCCGCTTCCAAACGGAACATATCCCCGAGCGAAAGCCCGAGTGCACCAAAGATACCTGCTTGAAGCGCATGTCGCCGCGACATCGATCGAAACTCGGAACAACCCAGGCGATTATCTGATCGGCTCATGTCTATTCTTGCTCAAACTGGTAACTGGTAACTGGTAACTGGTAACTGGTAACTGGTAACTGGTTATTCAATCAACCTTCCAAAACCGAACAGCACCTGTCGAATCGCCGCTGACAACAAGTTTTCCGTCGTACGAAATACTGTTGCTTATCGGAATTCCGTTTTCGATTTTGAAAGTCGCGGCTCGATTCCCGCTGGGCACAAATTGTTGATAGTCAAGTTTACGGGCCCACATACGGACCACTTGGTCGCGGCCACTGGTAACGAGATTTCCATCGCGATCGAATCGCGCGGCGAGTACTCCGTTGGGAATCGTGCCGAATGTACCAGCGGGTCGGTGCGGTGGGTGAGCGTTGGCTTTGTTGATTGCGGGGAAACCATCGGTGACATCCCACCAGACAATTCTCCCGTCCTCACCAGCAGAAGCGAGTAGTTTGCTGTCGCCGCGCCAGTCTAGTGCATGGACAGCGGCTTTGTGTTCGGCCAGGTTAAGCAGAATCCCGCCCCCTTTTGCATCCCATAGATGAATGGCTCCGGAGCGGTCAGACGAGGCGAGCTTCGCGCCATCCGGGCTAAATGCGAGAGCTGTAATCCAGTCGGTGTGCTTCGTTAGTTTGTATTGTAATTCTCCGTCGGTAGTAGAATACACTTTAACGACGCGGCCCGAGCCTCCCATTGCCACGAGCCGTTGATTTGGACTCAGGTCTGCGGCGATGACGGAATCAATTTCGTCACCGATTTCCGCGAGGCGTTTACCACTGCGAACATTGAAAATAACCACCTGACCGAATTCCACGGGCCGTCCGCCGGCGACCATGAGAACCTTTCCATCGCGGCTGAACTTGATGACCTGGGGCACGCCTTCTGGGAACGCGAGCCGACCGATCTCTTGTTTAGTATCTGTGTGAATCAAACGAACGTGCTGCTGAGCGGCCACGGCTAACAGCGGCGACCACGGACTGCAATCCATCGCGAGCACCGGCAACGGACGAACTATTTTGGGAACGACGACCCGCGGCAAGTTTTCCGGCATCGCGGGCGGGCCCGTTGGCTGTATGCCTGCACTAGCGGACGGCGCGAATGCCAAGTCGCGAGACTTCACCAACGATCCTCCGGCTGCATTCTCGCGGAGCCCCGAATCGATCCACTCGCGAATCAGTTCGATTTTCTCTTTCGAAAGCGGCGAGCTGTTCGGCGGCATACGAGCATCGGCGTCTGGATTGGTGAGCGCCTGGAACAATGTACTTTGGCTAGACCGACCGGCTTCCACGATTTTACCGCCACCACCGCCCCGCAATAGCGAGCTATAAGCCTGCAGATTGAGATCCGATTCCTGCTTGTCGTCTCCGTGGCACTTCAAGCAGTGCTGACGCAGAATGGGCTTAATATGGTCCTTATAGTTCGGCGGCTCCGCCGTTGCAGGCAAGTGCAGCAGCAACGCCAAGACCGTGATGGCGAGCCAAAATTTCATGGAGAAAACCTGCTACATACAACGCCAAAGAATCCAAATGATCATTCGATCACTTGCTGGGTAACAGTATACCAGCTCCACTCACCCAACGGACGGACGTCCACGTTACAGCCTAGTCTTTTGCGAAAATTACGCACGCCCGGGAAAACGCGGCGGCTGCAAGCTGGGAAATGATAAAATCGTCGGGCATTCCGCATCGTCACCGTCTCTCCTGCAAACCCCAACTCCGAACCGCCCGTAGCAAACCATTACCGATAACAACGGTCCTGCCAGCTTCAATCGGGCTTCTTGAACAAATGACCTGAGCTTCGGCTCATACCTCTCGAAGTCAAATCCTTAATGGTTATGCGGTAATTCCCGCGTTCAATTTCGATTCGTTGTAACAACAAAAGACGCGATGGAAAGCAACAACGCAATGACTGCGATTGCCAGCAGAACGAGTTTGTTTTTTTGAAATTTAGCAGCATCTGAATCCTGCATTTGCTTCCAAATGCTTTCGGATTCAGGGGAATTGGTTGCATCTGATCCATCTTGGTCGATCAAGCCATCTTTCGCATCGCATTTGGGACACGCTTTGTATGTGCGGTTGCCAAAAATCAGGAAAACAATCATCCATGGTATGAACCCAACCAGCGTGCAGGACATAAGTAATGCAACGGGAAACGTCCACCACTTGTATCCGTAGTGACCCTTTTAGCTCTTCTTACCCTTTTAGCTCTTAAGAGATCGGCAAAGTCATCAAGACAATTTTCATCCTCCGCTATTTCGATGACATGGAATTTCGCCAGGCAATCGAGAAACAGTTGAATAATCTTGCGAGTCCCAATGAAGCAACCGTAGCCAATCGCTTGCTATTTGGATGAAGAACGAAGGACCAAAATTTGGCAATGAGCCAAACGTATTACCCGTTCCGCCACGGAACCGAGGAGCAGTCGAGCAATCCCACTTCGCCCGTGAGAGGGAATTACAATCAAATCGGCACCAATGTTTTCAGCATGTTTCGCGATCCGATATCCTGGATCACCGAATTCGATGTGAAGCGAAACTCCGTCGCATTTACGATCTTCCAGTTGGGATCGCAGCGCGGTCATCGCGTGTTCCTTGCGATCAGCATCGTTGATCGTTTGCCAGATCACTCCAGGTGCCGCTGGATGTAATTCTGGAAGTACATGTATCGCTTGGACTCTTGTCGGGTCGCCCGCAATTTCGATAGCAGTCTTAACCGCGATCAATGACTCGTCGGAGAAATCGACAGGGACGACGACGTTCTTAGCAAATGTACTCATTACCTAACTCCTGGGATTGACTCACAATTTATCGCGATTACTTCTGCCACATAGATGCAACACGCGTGCCGTTTCTCGCGAATCTTGGAGATGCGGGAACCACCGTTCGGTAAACGAAGTCTGGCGCCTCTCGATATGAGCAGGTTCGAAATGGCGCGGTAGAGTGTGCGGAATCGGCATGCATATTGCCAACTAGGCAGTTTCGGGGGCATAAAATCGGTATCCTGTCAGATGAGGCGTTAAAAAGCGGTGAGTTCAGCATTCACTTCGATACGCCAACAGACGAAGAGCATTGAGAACGACCAACAGCGTTGAACCTTCATGAAGCACGACGGCAGCACCCAGTTGCAGTCCGAGTACGGTGGCGGGAACGAGAAAGGCGACCATGCCGAGGCTGAACCAGAGGTTCTGCCGAATGATGCGACTCGTTTGTCGGCTTAGCCCGACAACAAACGGGAGGTGGTTTAAGTCATCTGCCATCAATGCCACGTCAGCGGTTTCGAGTGCCACGTCAGAACCCGCGGCGCCCATCGCGATTCCCACTGTAGCATGGGCCATTGCGGGAGCGTCGTTCACACCATCACCGACCATCGCAACGCCGTCTTGTTCGCTGAGGTCTTTGATCGCCTTAACTTTGTCGTCGGGCATCAAGTCGCCCCAAGCTTCGTTGAGACCCACTTCTTGGGCGACTGCGTTGGCGACCTGCTGATTGTCACCCGAGAGCATGATCATGCGACGGATGCCAAGCTTTCGTAACCGGACAATCACGCCCTTGGCCGCGGCGCGTGGTGTGTCCATCAAACCCAGCACGCCGAGGTAAGTGTCTCCACGCCGGACGATCATTGTCGTGCGTCCGCCGGCTTTCAGTTTTTCGACTGACGCACGTAACGCATCCGGCAGCGGTACGCCTTCAACTTCGGAGAATAAGTTTTCTTTGCCAATATAAACCGGCTGACCGTCAACGGTGGCTTTGACTCCGCGACCCGTGATGCTTTGCACGTCCTGAGCTTCTAAAACCGAATCGTTCTGCAACCGATCTCTGCCGCTCTGTACCACGGCGGCGGCAAGGGGATGGTCGCTGAGTCGCTCAACGGCAATCGCCACACGCAGTAACTCGTCTTCGCTGACACCGTCCGAAGTGATCACGTCGGTCAGTCGCGGCCTGCCTTCGGTCAGTGTGCCGGTCTTGTCGAACGCGATCGCGCCGAGTGTCCCCAAGTTTTCCAACGGTCCGCCACCTTTGATGAGCACTCCGCCGCGTGCCGCGCGAGCCACGCCGCTGAGGACAGCACTCGGAGTCGAGATTGCCAATGCACAGGGACTAGCCGCGACTAGTACCGCCATCGCGCGATAGAACGACGTGCTGAACGGCTCGTCGATAAGCGTCCAAGCGAACAACAGCAGCACGACAAACGCTAGAACGGCAGGAACGAAGTAACGCTCGAATTTGTCGGCAAACCGCTGCGTGGGGGATTTTTGCGTTTCAGCCTCATTCACCATTTGAACGACGCGGGCGAGCGTGGATTCACTGGCGAGTTTCGTGACCTGAATCTCCATCGCGCCGCTGCCATTGATGGTGCCCGCGAAAGCGCGGTACTGCGGTTCAAGCCGATCGGGATTTGCTGCCGCTAGCTGCGGATCATCGACGGCCCGCTTGTCCACGGGCACGCTCTCACCGGTGATCGGAGCTTGATTAACGCTCCCTTCTCCCTTGATCACAAAACCGTCCGCGGGAATTCGCTCGTTCGGTTTAACGATCACCACGTCCCCAGCCCGGAGCTGTTCCACCAGCACTTCTTCGGTGTTGCCCGCGCGACGAACCAGCGCAGTTTGAGGCGCGAGTTCAGCGAGGGCTTCGATTGCCCGTTTGGCGCGGCCCATCGCAAAGTGTTCGAGCGAGTGTCCGAGACTGAATAGAAAAAGTAGTAGAGCGCCTTCGGCCCATTCGCCGAGCGTGGCGGCACCAACAGCGGCCAGCAGCATCAGGAAATCTATGTCAAACCGGCCTGCACGAATATCCTGGATCGCGTCGCGAAACATGAAAGTGCCGCCGAAACAGTACGCGGTCAGATAGAGGCTCCAAGACGCCCACGGCGTGACGTTGGTGAACGCTGACAGCAGCCAGCCGACGAGCAGCAGCCCGCCGCAGACCGTGGCGAAGACGAGTTCCGTCCGCTCGCCCAACAGGCCGACAGGTGCATGTTCGTGTTCTGTGCCGGAAGTCCGCTTCTTCGGCACTTCAAGGATTCGCACACTGATCTTTTGCATCGACACTCGGATGGCTGCTTCGTCGGTTGCCTGTCGATCAAACTCGATACGGAGTATGCCAGCTGGAGACGTCGCGGCCTCCAACACCCCTGTGATTTGTTTCACTCGCGATTCAACCATTCGCGACTGCCGAGCGTGCATCGGTTCTGTCTTGAGCAACAAGTGCCCGAACCGCGTTTCAAGTTCCGCGCCAGCTCGGAGCGCCATATTCCGAACGTCTCCGATCGACAGTCGATCGGGGTCATAGTGGATGCAGAGCTGAGCCGGCTCCTTGCCGTTCCCGTCTGGAAGGTGCGCCGCCTGTATGCCTTCGTTCGCTCTCAGCAAGTCGCCGAGTCGCTGCACACAGGCATCGCGAGCATCCGGCACCGCGGGTAGCAACAGAGCGATTTCAATCCGCGTCTTCTCATTCATAAGTTTTACTCAATTCGACTGTAAAAAAGTTGCACGTCTTCTACTCGCCATCCACGTTTGCCCTCGCAAATCGAGGCTTTTGTCATCGCGTTTGGCTTCAGTTCAATTTCTGGGTGCTTATTGACGATCCTGAGAAGGACGATCTATTGAGAGAATCAAAGGCCACTCATGCCACCGCTTCTCCCATTATTTTGACAATCGTGTCTTCCACTTTCTGCGCCACTCTTGCCATTTGTCAGACGCATAATTTCCTCCACGGGATCGACACTGTTGAAATCGACAACATCGTCGGCTCCAAAATGTTCGGACAAATCTAATCGGGCTGCCACACTGTCGACACCGATTTACTTGTCCGGCTCCTAACAAGCGGGCTCCACAGTCACCATTAGGCCCACAGGTCCCTGAGCAAATATGGCGACCGTCCCTCCGGTTGGAATATTCGCGTGCTCCGCTCCCATGAATCCTGTTGAAGCATGTCAGCGGCATAGACAGCAACGTCGTCGGAAATCGAATCGGGGATCAAGTACAGGTTGGCGCGAGCGTCGTTGACGTGAAAGTATTCGGCAAAGCTACCGTCTTTTAGGTTGGCGTACTTCCAACCGCCCAGCATGTCGCAGCACTGGGATGTATAACCGCGTTGACAATTGTCGCAATGGAAGCAGGAGGTGATCGCACCGACCAAGACTCGGTCGCCTTCCTTGAAACCTCTGACTTCGCTGCCAACCTTATGAACCACGCCAACCGCTTCATGGCCCAGCGTCAAGTTCTGGCGTTCGCCAATCGCGCCGCGGATCGTGTGGACATCAGACGTGCAAACAAGAGCACGAGTTGTTTTGATGACCGCATCGTTGGGCCCAACATCGGGAATTGGCTTGTCGGTGAATTCGACTTTGCCAATTCCTTGCATCACGAAACATTGCATTGTCTGGGGCATTTCAGGACTCCTTAAGGGGGTGGGATAACAGAGCACATAGAGAATGAACTCTCTTTCATGACGACAACTGGTAAACGAGAACCAAGGCCCCACCCAGGATCAGTATCATCAGCAAAGCATCGGGTTCGAAAACGCGCCGTCGTTTCTCGACGTGATAGAGTTGCCCCAATGTGGCAACCGCTGTCGCGACGATCACCGCCAACGCCGTCACTGCATGCGATGACGATATGTCTGCAAACAGCGAACCCGCATGCGCCGCATCCAGGGGCAAGAAAAGAAGCATGTTGAATGCGTTGCTGCCAAACACATTGCCAATAACGAGGTCAAATGCTTTCAATCGAAGCGCACTAATGGACGCCACTAGTTCTGGCAAGGACGTACAAAGCGCAACGAGCGACGTGCCGACAAATGTTTTACCCAGCCCGGAGAGATCCGCCAGTTGCCCCGCCGTGTGGGCCAGACGTGGGCCGGTGAGACAAAGGACGAGGGCTGCCACCGCAAAAACCACAACCGGCTTCCACAGTGGCGGCAGGACAGTCATCGTGTCACTTCGGCTCGATTCGGGCTTCGCTACGACCGCAGCGCGAGCGGAAACCCGTTGGTCGAGGAAAATCATCCGGACGCCGAGCAAGTACGCCACGAGTATTCCCCATGACCAGATTCCGATTCCAAGGAAGGAGGGCCCTGGAAGGTGAGGGGCCGTCAGCATCGCCATGCCCGCGATAGCAGTGAGGGCGATGCTCAATGTGGCCGAGAGTGCGTGCGCGGCAGCCTCACGTGAGAGCATCTTCCCTCCGGAACGATGAACCAGGTCCAGAACGGCCAGAATGAGCAGATTCATTAAGCTGCTGCCAAACAGATCACCAGCGGCGAGATCGGGCATCCCCTGTCGCACTGCCGAAAAGTCGACGGTCAATTCGGGCAGTGATGTCGCTGCCGCAAGCAACACACTGCCAACCAGGAGTCGCCCGAGCCGCGTGATTTCTGCAATCTGGTCGGCGGACCGTGCCAAGTACGTTCCGGCCAGCGCCACAACGATGGCCAAGGCCAGAAACTCAAGCGAGACAATCATCATTAGCAGCCATTCCCGTATATTAAGTGGCGGAACGGACAAACTCGCTGTTCGCAGTAGCGATTAAGATTCGGCATTTCCGTGATGGCCTCGACCGCCGTCTGTATTGGAATCGGCCTCTCAATCACTCGGACCGTGTCGATGCCTCGCATCGCGAAATAGTTCATTTCCCTGGACATTGCGAGCCTCCTGAAGTGAACACTTTTGGCAGCTTTGGCAGCAGAGCCTGGACCTCACTCATGACTTCACCACCCTGGCGCGGTGCTCG
This sequence comes from Pirellulaceae bacterium, assembly GCA_047620805.1. Classification (GTDB taxonomy): domain Bacteria; phylum Planctomycetota; class Planctomycetia; order Pirellulales; family Pirellulaceae; genus JBLHLE01. The sequence continues at coordinate 136 of JBLHLE010000168.1, read as the reverse complement.
CCTAATGCCGAAACAATCAGCATGAATTCGTTGACGTTGTCTGCGGTCAATAGTCCCACGAACGCGGCTCGATGCATCACCGGGGCGGTCATGCAACCTTCTGCCGCATGCATACGAGCGAGAGCGGCGTCCAACA
>JBLHLE010000167.1:0-9618 GCA_047620805.1 Pirellulaceae bacterium | reverse complement strand
TGACGAACAAATACGCCGAAGGCTATCCCGGCCGTCGTTACTACGGCGGTTGTGAGCACGTCGACGTCGTTGAGCAATTGGCTATCGATCGAGCAAAAGAATTGTTTGGTGCGGAGTTTGCCAATGTTCAACCTCACTCCGGTTCGCAGGCGAACATGGCCGTCTATCTAACTCTTTTGCAGCCGGGCGATACCGTGCTCGGGTTGGATTTGGCCCACGGCGGGCACCTGACTCATGGCATGCGACTAAACATTTCGGGAATTCTCTACGACTTTCACAGTTACGGAGTCGCTGAAGACACCAATCTCATCGATTTCGACCAAGTTGCCAAACTTGCTCGTGAGCATAAACCAAAGTTGATCGTCGCTGGTGCAAGCGCTTATCCTCGCGAAATTGACCACGACAAGTTCGCCGAAATTGCCAACGAAGTCGGAGCGAAGCTGTTCGTCGACATGGCTCACTATGCCGGACTCGTCGCCGCTGGACTGCATCACAACCCGGTACCCGTCGCGGACTTCGTGGCTACAACGACACACAAAACACTGCGGGGACCGCGAGCTGGTTTGGTTCTTTGCAAAGAAGAATACGGAAAGGACCTCAATCGTAGCGTCTTCCCTGGTTTGCAAGGGGGCCCACTGATGCATGCGGTTGCTGGAAAAGCAGTCTGTTTCGCCGAAGCTCTGCAGCCGGAATTTAAAGTCTACGCTCAGCAGGTGATCGACAATGCCAAGAAGCTGGCGGAAGTTTTGACTGCCTCGGGAGTACGGCTCGTCAGTGGTGGTACGGATAATCACCTGATGTTGGTCGATGTCACGACGCTCGGAGTTGGCGGTAAGGTCGCCGAGAAAGTGCTCGACTCATGTGGTATCGCTGTCAACAAGAACATGATTCCGTTTGATCAACGCAAGCCAATGGATCCATCCGGAATTCGAATCGGTACACCCGCCTTGACGACGCGAGGCATGGGAACCGACGAAATGGAGCGCATCGCTCAGTGGATTATCGAGTCGCTCAAGAACTCGGAAGACGATTCTGTGCAACAACGAATTCGTGGCGAAGTTCGAGAGCTTTGCACTCAATTTCCCGTCCCCGCCGCTTCAATGTTGGTATAGTTATTCGTAGCCATTGCTCGGGGCCCAGTTCGACTACGCAGAATTCGACTACGCAGAATTCGACTACGCAGAATTCGACCACGCAGAATTCGACCACGCAGAATTCGACCACGCAGAATTCGACCACGTTGTTCGACCACGTTGAGTTTGACCACTTTATTCGAAATCTGAACGGGGCTGTTTGGAACGGGGCTGTTTGGAACGGGGCTGTTTGGGACGGGGCTGTTTGGGACGGGGCTGTTAAATTACTAGCTTTGCGAGTTAACAAAACGGATTCGTTAACAGAAAAATGGGAAAGACGATGAGTGACGAGATGCACCGCGTACTAATTGCCGACGACAATCAAGCTAATTGCGAGCTGTTGGACGCATACTTGGCTGGCGCAAATTGCGAAGTCGAATTTGCTGTCGATGGCCAGGATACGCTCGATAAAGTTGGCTCATTTGACCCGCATCTCATATTACTAGATGTGATGATGCCGAAGCTGAACGGTTTCGAAGTCTGCCGCCAGATCAAGGATGATCCGGTAACGAAGCAGATCATGATTCTCATGGTGACCGCGTTGGACGAACATGGTGATATTGAACGCGGGGTGGCCGCCGGTACGGACGACTTCCTTTCCAAGCCAGTGAAGAAGGTGGAACTGTTAAAGCGTGTCGAAAACATGCTCAAATTGCGTGGCATTGCCGACGAGAACGAGCGGCTGCGACGCTATATCGACGAAATGGAGAATGACGACGAATAATCGCTTGGATTTCGTCAATTGACGCTGGCTCAGTGCTACCCGCTCGGCATTAGGCGTTCGGTGTTACTGGCTTGGCGATTCCTGCTCCACTGTTCGCCTTTTACCTGCCACCGGTTTCCCGTTACAATTTGGGATGTGGACAGTTATCCTAAAAGACGCATTACTCGGACTACGAGTTGTTCTTGGCGAAAAGGTGGATCGATGAAATACGGTCGAGTTTTAAGTTTGCTGATCGGTTTTGTCTTAATCTCTGTAAATACTGCTGCGGCCCAGAATCCTGAGGCCCAGAATCCTGCGGGCCAAGGCACCGCTGGAGGCGCTCCTCCTGTCGCCGGCAGTCCGGACGACGCGGCTGCCGATGGCCCGTTGGTCAGGGCTGAGGCGGCTGAAGAGATTCCGCAAGCGAAGCTGGAGTTACACGTTCGCAAACTGGTCGAACAACTGGGGGCCCCCAAGTATGCCGAACGGGAAGGTGCTCAAGCGGAATTGAAACGGCTCGGCTTGACGGCCTTCGATGCGTTGCGAAAAGCGCAGAACCACGACGACATCGAAATCGCTACGCGGGCGCGTTATCTTCTGAATAGCATGCACGTACGCTGGCATTTAGAGAGCGATCCCAAAGTCGTTCGCGATTTGTTGAGCAGGTACGGCCAGCGGGCCGATCAGGATCGACAGGCAATCATCGACCACATTTCGCAATTCGAATACGAAACGTCAATGGTACCGCTTTGTCGTCTCGTGCGGTTTGAGATCTCGATGCGTTTGTCGAAACGCGCGGCCTTGAACGTGATGCAACTGGAATTGCCGGAGGACCCAAAAGTACTGGCCGAGTTTGCGGACGAGATTCGCAAAACGGTCGGCGATAGTCCTCGAGTGACAGCGAACTGGTTGCGACTGTATGCGGAGACGATAGTTTCGCCCGCCGAGTCCGCTCCTCGCTGGGCTGGCATGATACAGCGGGAACATCAGGCCTACGCTCAATTTCCCGACGACTCCGACGTCGCAATTATCCGCGACTTTCAGCGTTGGCACGCCGACTTGTTTTGGAAAGTGAAGCAACCTGAGGAAGCGACGAAAATTGTCCGCGGACTGTTGCGCCAATTGCAAGGAAGTCGAGCGGAGTTGTTAGATGTAGTGGAGTGGTTGATCGAAAGGAAAGCTTGGGATTTGGTCGATGAGTTGGCTGGTCGTTTTCACGATGAATTTGGCAAGCACGCTCAACTGCAATACTTGTTGGCGGAAGCCCAGACTAAACGCGGTTTGCAAGGGATCGCGCGGCAAACTTCGGATGGAGCCTACGAGATGGGCGGCATGAATTCGGCGCAACGAAGCGAGGTCGCCCAATACTTGCAAGATCGCGGCATGTTCGCTTGGGCTCAACGCGAACTCGAACACATCATCGATCAGGGGCCGGAGATTTCGACTGACGCCGTTGATGCTCGTTTGGAACTTTCCGAAATGCATCACGACCAGCAAAGAGATGTGGAAGCGGCACAGCAGCTCAAGGCGGTTGCAGAATTCATAACCAAGGATCCCGACGCCGCCAGAAACGTATTGGCGCAAGTCCGCCGCACCGAACAGTCCGTACTCTCGAGGATGCATACCTTTTATGCCGCCCATTACGCTACTGAGAACGATTGGAAGAAGGCCAAGGAGCATATTCAAAAGGGAATCGGATATAACCCACAAGACGCAGATCTGTTAATCGCCATGTTTCGCGCCCAGGAAACCGACGATCAATGGAAGGTCCAGATTTCGAAGCTCGTTCGGCTGACTTCAAACTCCTTCCGACAACGAGTGCAGCAAGTTGAGTTAATGGTTGGCGAGTCAGCGACCGCTGAGACACAGGACAAATACCAAAGTGTGCTGGCGCAATTGAACAATCAATACTCTTGGTTGGTTGCCAATACCGAAGGCGACTACAAACACGCGCTCAAATGTAGCCAGCGATCCTTGGAGTTGCAGCCGGGAGCGGCCGGCTTTATCGATACCCTTGGCCGTTGCTATTACGCCGTTGGTGATCTCGAAAACGCCGTCCGCGAACAGCGCCGGGCAGTTAAGCTCGAGCCGCATTCTGGTCAAATCAGACGGCAACTAAAGTTCTTTGAAAAGGCACTTGCGGAATCTCGCGGCAAAGAAAAGCAGAATCAACCGTGAGACTCGATGACCCGTCTCATGTCGGCGACCCATCTGCTGAAGACAAACCATCCCAAGTTGCTGGCTCCACATCCACTCCTCAGCCCGCTACCACACCAACTAACGCTGCAGACGACAATTCGGACGACCGGATTGATGAATCCAACAACGACACCGCGCAGAACGGTGTTGCAACAGAGAGTGTTGCGGCAGAGAGTGTTGCAACAGAGAGTGTTGCGGCAGAGAGTGTTGCGGCAGAGAGTGTTGCGGCAGAGAGTGTTGCAACAGAGAGTGTTGCGGCAGAGAGTGCACAAGGGAGTCCCAGTATCAGCACGCACGCGGTTTGGCTGGCCATTTCCATCGTAGTCATTCTCGCTTCGGTCGTGTTGGAAGTAGAGCAGGCCCAAGTTCGAATACCGGGACTGTCGAGCAGTTTGCCTGGCCTGTGTACTTTTAAACGCGCGACTGGCCTCGATTGTCCTGGTTGCGGGCTCACGCGTTGTTTCATTAGTCTTGGACATGGGAAAATCGGAAATGCATTTGACTTTAACCCGGTGGGCATACTTTTCTATGCATTTGTGATCATTCAAGTGCCATTTCGAATCATTCAAATTGTTCGCATTAAGAACAATTGGACTGAATTGCGGTGGCATGAATTGGGGACGTGGGCGGTAATGGCAATTGCAATTCTCTTGCTCGGCCAGTGGGTTGTACGAAGTCTTGGAAGTTTTTTGTGGGGTTGGTAGTAGCGTGATAAAAGAAGTCGTTGTTGGGCAAAGTCGTTGGCAGGTCTCTGACGTCGGGCAAGGAACCCCTTTGCTGCTGGTACACGGTTTTCCGCTAGATCATTCGATGTGGCGGGAGCAGATTGTCGGCTTGCAGGACCACTGCCGTGTCATTGCTCCCGATCTAGTGGGGTTTGGGAAGTCCGAGTGCGTGGCAAGAGACGACGACAAATTGTCCATGTCGCAGTTTGCCGACGACCTTGCAACTTTACTCGATCAGCTTGAGGTGTCGGAATCCGTTATCTTTTGCGGCTTGTCGATGGGTGGTTACATCGGTTGGGAATTTTACCGACGCCATCGCGACAGAGTGGCTCGGCTTGTCATGTGTGACACTCGGGCGGCCGCTGACACCAAGGACGTCGCTCGCGGCCGCTTGATGATGGCTCAGAAGACTATCGCGACTGGTCCAGCAGATCTTGTTGAACCGATGATTGGCCGTTTGTTCAGCGAAAACACGCTGGAGTCGCAGCTCGAAATTGTCGCGGCGATGCGAGAAGTGATGCTCAATACGGATCGGAAGTCGATTGCGGCGGCGCTGCGTGGGATGGCCGAACGCGATTCAGCAGAATCATTACTTAGCGAAATTGATGTTCCGGCATTATTTATTTGCGGCGCAGAAGATCGAATTACGCCCCTGGATGAGATGCGGTCGGTTGCGAATCGAGTGCCCAACGCCGAACTGGTGTGCGTGCCAAATGCAGGACATCTGGCACCCTTGGAGAACCCGCGCGTCGTTAACGACGCGATGCGGGAATTTATTTCTCGGAATTGAGTTTCTGCCGATGAATGCAGGCCGTTGAATGCAGAATGTTGAATGCAGAATGTTGAATGCAGAATGTTGAATGCAGAATGTTGAATGCAGAATGCTAACCTAGCAGTCGCCTTTTATCCGGGTAGCTTAAAAAGCGTTTGGCTCTTGACGATGGCGTAGTCGTCGGGAAATGTGTGGAATGCTTGAACAAGCAAGTTCCGGTCACGCGATTCGATATTGATGTAGGAAAGAGCTCCCAACGCCATTCTGCCGCTAGCGTCAAAGATTTGGAGCATTCCCTTTTTTTCGCTGTCTAATGCCAATTCCTGCTGGAAGGTCCAGAAAGTTTCTGGTGCGACTGGCTCGAGCTCGAAGTTCGTTTGGTACTCCACGCCTCCATGGTAGCTGAGTTTGTTCGAACGCTGTCCCCGCAAACTGAACGATAGCAGTTTTCGCTGTTGTGGAAGCGGATGTTGCGCCGAAGCTGCGATTTCGGTAAGGGTGACGCCATTATAGCGAAACATGACTACATGCCCGGCATTCGTAATGTCTATTCGGGCTCGATAACCGTTGCGTTCCACTTCGCGAGTCTTGTGAATCTCAAACAACTCTGGATGGAGCGAGCGACCGTAGACTTGAAATGCTAGTTCAGCGACTTTGGGTCTAACTGTTAGCACGAATATGTTTCCTTTAAGCGTTTTTAAGTTAGATTTGGTGAATGCGGAGGAGAAGAAAAATCACACTCAACAACTCTATTATAAGCAGGGCTGTCGAAACGACCAAAGGCAGTTTTTATTAACCAACTTTGTTGCAGAACCAGACTTGACAGCAGCGTAGAGTACGCTAACTAAGCTGCGCGATTGTTTACTGTTGGAGTAAGGAAGAGGGCCCGGCGATCGGGAGGGATGCCTTGCCACTGCGTGCTGCTAGCGCGGTTCGAGAAACAATGTGCAGACGTCGAACAGGGCGTGAGTGCCGCAAGTGATTCCGTAACCGCGTTTGAGAAACAGCACGGCAAAGAAGACTCCCGCTAGAAATCGAAAGGCAAAGCTCGGCCAGTCGAACGAGTCGCCGATGGTGTTAGCGACGTGAAGGTTGAAAAGTGCGAAGTCAAATTTGTAGTGGGCTAGAGAGAAGATAATGCTCGTCAGCACCACCGCGGTCGTCATTCGCCACTTCGCTTGCTTCATTCCAGTCAGTGAGAGTAGTCCCAAGACGATCGGGATTAACATGAGTCGGAAAAGCAACTCCTCGTAGATCCCCGCACCGAGATAAGACACGAACTTCCCAAATTGAGCTTGCAGGGAGAGTAGTACAATGCTGTTGGTGAAGACCCGCATCACCAACTGCCCCACCATTAACAGTAAGCAGCCGAATACCATCGACTCCAGAAGCATTCCGTAGAAGACGCTCCAGGTGAACTTCCACTTTTCTCGAGACATATGGTGCCAGCCCAATAGTATGCCGCAGGTAAGCAGCGGCAACAGGAAGTACTGGCCAAATCCCGCAAAGCTTAAGGAATTGCGGAGGATAGCGTCGGCGCCGTTGCGATGCTGTGTGTGGCCCATGAGGACGCCAACTTCGTATACTGTCAGCATCGGCAAGATGAACAGGAGCGAGACGAGTGGACGTTGAGACTCTTTCCAGTAACCGTCCCAACTGCTCGATTCTTTATTGGACATCGTCCACCCGACTTGAGAAGTAAACTTAGCGCTTCAAATCATGTCGGTTCGTTGCGACACTGAGCTTGAGATAATCCCCGCTTGGCGCCAATTTCAGAGCCAACGGAACCTCGGGGCGTATGTGGTAAGCCGATTCGGCGATAAGGCGGCGATTCGGCGATAAGGCGGCGGTTCGGCGATTCGGTTTGGCGATTCGGTTTGGCGATTCGGTTTGGCGGCTATTGTTTGAGTTCGTTGAGTTCTTGGCGAAGCTGTTCGATTTGTTTTTGTAGCTCGTCGACTCGTTTCTCGCGGCCTTCCTGTTCTTTGAGCAGCTTATCTTGCTGGTACACGATAACGCTGCGGTATCCGTCCAACGCTTTTTCCAGTAGCCGAATTCGCTCGTCGACCACAGTCTCGGGGCCGGGACCGATGTCATTGTCCGCCGCGAACACTTCGCGCTCGGTGCCTTGGGCATTGCGAGCTACTATGCGTTGTCCGTCTCCGGTGATGTCCAATTTAGGGCGAACGTATTGCTCCAGTTGTGCGAACGGAGCGGACGGCAACTCGACACCGCCGCCAAGTACCACCTCGATGGTCTTGCGTTGGTCTTGTTGGATCACAACGTATTCAATGGTGTCACCTGGTTGTTTGTTGAGGACAGGGCGAACGGCCTGGTAAACGGAGCGGATTTTGACTCCGTTGGCTGCGACGATTTGATCGCCGACCTTTATACCAGCTTTCTCCGCGGGGCTGGATTTCGTTACGCGTGTCACGACGATTTTGTCGCTGTTTCCTTCGAGGATCATGCCAACTACTGGACGACGGCGTTTGAGGACAGTGACGCCTTCCTCTTTGTTTGAGCCTTCGCCGGCTCGGATCAGCCGTTTGACGTCGCGAACGGGAACAGCATATGCCCAGCCTTTTTGGGTATCGCGGTCGGCTGCTACGACGACTCCAATCAGCTGGCCGTCTCGATTAGTCACTGCCGCTCCACTGGACGTCTCGGTCGAGGGCATACTGCACTGTAGTAGCGGTGGATAGGCGAGACCGGCGATGGACCGATCGTGACCACTGACGATGCCCAGCCCGATAACGGGTTTTTCAGTGCCCCATGCGGCGGCGCTGAGGACCCACGAACCCACTTCGGGTAATTCAGTAGCCAGAGACAAACTGGGTGTATCAGTGCGTTCGGCTTGAAGTAATGACAACCCTGAGTATTCGTCGATTACACGCAACGATGCCGTCGTTTGCACGCCGTCGGCTAACGTAATCCGAATCTTGGAATCCGACGCGGCGTAAGCCGGGCTTACGATCAAGCCGTTGCCGATACAGATGCCTGAACAAATCGTAACTCGCGGTTCCGTACTTATGTTCGACTCGGTCGCATTCCGTGGTTTCGCCGCGTTCTGTGAATTGATCGGGTTGGTGACACGCACCGTAACGATGGAACGCTGTAATTGTGCCGAGGCTTTTTCAAAACCACTGGGCGCTTCGGCCGTAGCTGTTGCGACCAGCGCACCCATCATGCAAATGGACACAAGGCAGCGAAAGCTCGTGACTGCGGCGAATAAGCGAATGCGGTTCATGGCGATCTCCAGTGAATGGAAACTCTGCTCTTGATCGAATGGCTGTCTCAAATGGAAATGCTATAAGTCTGTCCGGTGGAGTCTTCCAGGACATCTAAGATGCCTTCGAGTTCCGGGCTGGAAACGTCGGGAAGAGCCATCGCGGGAGTAATATGTAACGGCGATTCAACTCGCTTCACCGGAATGGTGTTCTCGTTCAGCGTGTTGGTATTCATCGCGTTTTTGTTGAACGGTGTATGCGGTGTATGCGGTGTATGCGGTGCTAGGCCTGCGGCGAAAATGACCAGAAGGGTGCAGGCAGTAACCACCAGAACCGCTCCGACTGTGCTCATCATGATGCCCAGCCAGCGTCGTTTCGGAATTGGCGCATCAGCGGGATCGTCGCGATCAGCGGGATAATCGTCAGCCAAACTGACTGCTGCGGAAGTCAATTGGCCAGCGAGCGATTGGAGTTCAGGCGGAAGAATGATCTCACCTGCTTCGTCGAGTGGCGCTGGGGCTGTTTTGTGTAATCGACCGTCAAATGGCATGGTTGATGTCTTCGTTCAAATGTAGTGGCTGTTCTTGAATTTCCTGATCACTCTTGAGGGCGTTGCGCAGGGCGGCGAGACCGTGGAAAATTCGCGACTTAACGGTGCCTACTGGGCATTCCAGAATGTCGGCGATCTCCTCGTAACGTAGTCCTTCGCTAAAACGCAATACCAATGCTTGTCGCTGTCCGTCGGGTAAACGAGCAACGTAAATCCAGAGACTACTTTTCCACTCCGAAACTTCAATGGCGGCTTCTGCTGGCGGAGACACGAGTCGTGCAGGATCCGTGTTATCGCTGAGTACCTGAA
>JBLHLE010000166.1:0-9648 GCA_047620805.1 Pirellulaceae bacterium | reverse complement strand
CAAGGAAACGTTCTTTGTAACTGGCGTCAGTGGCGGGAGGGGTTTTGAAGTGCAAAGTTGTTCGGCCAGTTCGATCCGCGTAGCCCTGACGCATAGTCGCCTTTCGCTCCGCGAAATTGCGTTTTTTCTATACCGCTATGGACTAGTGAAGTTAACCGCTCTGGAGTCGACAGCAAGTCACCTTGTCTGAATCACGCGGGCCTAAGGGGAATACTATTCCGGCTTTCGACAGCCCGCGACGAAATTGCGGGCTCGAGCGTTCGATGTATTCTTAGGACGCAATTTCGCGGAGCGAAAGGCGACTATGCGTCACTCCATTTCAACATCAGCGTCCGAATCGTTGCAGTGCCCAGTTCTTAAACACGCCTTGGGCATTGCCGCCCTCACCTGGGAAACCGCCGTGCTGCACCATCCAAATCGTCACGATTCCCTGCTTTGGACGAATCTCCATATTGGTCGCATGAGCTCCGCCGTGCCCAAATGAATCGGCCCCTACGGAAAGCCCTAAACCGTAACTGTTCTTCACGGACTCGGGGGTCTGCCGCTTCGTCAATTCCTGAAAAGCGGATTCGCTCAGATAGCGGTGGCCATTCAATTCCCCACCGCGCAGTAACATTTGGCAAAACAGAGCCGTGTCCTGCGCAGTCGAAAACAGGCCACCGGCGGGCATCGGGAAGCGGCGGCTGCGGTCGTTCAAAGGAGAGAGGAGTTGGCCGAGTGGGAATTCAACAAGATTCGTCTTGGCGGAATCCGGTCGATACGACTTCGCCAGTCGTGAGATCTGTTCTTCATTGGGCCAAAAGGTCGTGTCCTTCATTCCCAGCGGTTTAAACAATCGCTCGTGCATGAAGTCTTCGTACTTCATGCCGGTCTTCACTTCGATGATCCGCGCAGCAGTATTAATTCCCGCATTGGAATATTGATAATGCGTACCAGGTTCAGTCTGCAGTGGCGTCATCGCGTAGCTACGCACGGCGGCAACCAACGGGAGGGCATCCAGAGTCGGCTCTTCGAGCGCCGACTTGAATGGCAGGCCACTAACATGACTGAGCACTTCCCGAATGGTGATTGGATGAGCGGGTTTGCGGAGCAGAACATGTTCATTGTCTTTTTCCGCCACGACCATCTGGCCGCGAAACTCTGGCAAGTGATTTTCGACGGGATCGTCGAGCGAAAGTTTCCCCTCGTCGACTAACATCATCACAGCCGCTGCGGTCATCCCCTTCGACTGCGATGCGATCCAAAACAGCGAGTCTGTCTTCATCAACTTCTCGCCATCGATATCGGCAAATCCGACTACCTCGACCGAAAGCACTTTATCCTTGTTGGCGACCAACGCCACAGCACCGGCCAGTTCGTGCTTGTCGACAAATGGTTGTAACAACACAGCGGACGTTGGCGGCGTTTCCGCAGACAGCGAACTCGAAATCACTAATCCACATAGAAGGATTCCGCACGAAAGGCCTTTTAACACAGGAGAGAGTTTCATGTGAATGTTTCCAGCTTTCAAAAGGATGCAAGTTATACGAGCGGCCGCGGGTGTGAGATTCGCAAACCCACATCAGCGCGACGCCGACAACCAGCACGAGACAGAATAGATATTTGAGACGGAAGGTTTTCATACTCCAAGATCATCGACGAGCGAAGCATCGGGAGTGACCTCATCTCGATCGAGCACAAGTTCGTCCATGAGGATTTCAGTCACGGCCTCATAAATCTGATCCCTCGTCCATTTCCGTTGATCAGTCTTAATAGGTCGCTCATGCTTCTGAAGCCGTCTGGACCGAAATGGGTTGAGAATGTCATGCCAAGACATTGCTAGAATCCTTGTGGTGAATTCGCGGAAGGTTAGTATCGACTCATTCTACAACTTTTCGAATCCAGTAAGTCAGTGTTACGCTAGGATCTCCGGAATTACATGCCCGTGGACATCGGTCAGTCGGCGGTCGATGCCGTTGTGGCGAAATGTTAATTGCTTGTGATCGATGCCCAGCAGCTGCAGGATCGTGGCGTGAAAATCGTAACACGTGGTCGCGCCGTGCGCGGCTTTCCACGACCATTCGTCGCTCTCACCATGCGCCACACCTGGTTTAATGCCGGCTCCGGCGAACCAGGAAACGAAAGTGCCGCCGTTGTGATCGCGACCGTCGCCGCCTTGGGCGAACGGCATCCGGCCGAATTCCGTTGTCCAGATCAGCAGCGTGTCTTCGAGCATGCCACGCTGTTTGAGATCGCGCAGCAGCGCCGCTGCCGGCTGGTCCATGGAGCGGGCGATGAAGCTCAGTTCCTTGGGGATACTCGTGTGGTTATCCCAGTTCGCAGCACCGCCTCCGTGTCCACTCCACACTTGCACGAACCGAACGCCCCGCTCAATCATTCGCCTCGCCAACAGACAATTGCGTCCAAAGTCGGTCGTTTCCTTTTGGTCCAGACCATAAGATTGTTTGGTCTTTTCGGATTCACCCGATAGGTCCAGCAGACTGGGCGCGGCAAGTTGGAGCTGGGCGGCAAGTTCGTAACTCTTGATGCGCGCCTGCAAACGCGAGTCATCCGGACGCTGAGCGGCGTGGGCAGCATTCAAGTCGCGAAGCAGAGCGAGTCCTTCCGTGCGACTCTGCGGCGTGACATGTTTCGCCGACGCGGGCGTCGACAGATGTGTGATCGGCTGCGAAGCGCCCGCTTTGACCACCGTGCCTTGGTGGTTGGCCGGCAAAAAGCCGCTGGTGAACGCACTGCGGCCGTTGTACGGAAATCCGCGTGAATCGGGCAACGCCACGAACGCGGGAACATTGTCCGCAATGGAGCCGAGACCATACGAGATCCAAGCGCCCATTGTAGGAAACCCCGGCAATAGAAAACCGGTGTTCTGCATGTATGTGGCGGGACCGTGAACGTTGGATGGCGACGTCATGGCCATCAGAAACGCCATGTCGTCCACACACTCTGCCAAGTGAGGTAATGCGCTGCTGACGTAACGACCGCACTGGCCGTGCTTGGTCCACGAGTAGGGACTCTTCAACACCGAACCTGGCGTACTGATGCTGGCCTCGACGCGTTGACCGCTGCCGGGATCGAACGGCTTTCCGTGGCGGGCGATCAACTCCGGTTTGTAGTCGAACAGATCGCACTGGCTCGCGCCTCCATTCATGAACAGTTGAATGACGCGTTTCGCCTTGGGTATCAAGTGTGGCAAGTTTGGTTCGGCGACCGCCGAATCCGATATTAGGGACGCCAGCGCGACGCCACCCAGGCCCGTGGCCATGTGGTTCAGGAAATCGCGACGTGGCAATGGAGACGCATTCATGTTGTTAGTCGATGTATACGAACTCGCTGCTGTTTAGTAAAACCTGACACGCATTGGCCAAGCCATGACGCTGGATGTAAACTACGAATGCTGCCACCTCTTGCTCGTTCGGAGAACGCTGTAGCATGAGACGAAACGCGGCGGCAACTTGGTCCGCTGGCTCGTTGGTATCTTTGGCAATCCGGGACGCGATGTGTTCGCATTGGCGGATCAGAAAGGCGTTGTTGAGCAAAGCGAGTGCCTGGAGGGCCGTGCTGGAAGTCGTTCGGACAGGCGTTTTCGCGCCGCCGTCGGGGCAGTCGAGGGCCTCCATCAGCGGGTCGGGCACCGAACGGAAGACGAAGCGGTAGACGGCGCGGCGATTGTTCTCGGGAGCGTCTGGATCGAAATGTTCGTAGTCCAGAAATGCCGGCGAACCGTCGGCGGGCATAAACGTGGCGGCGACGCCTTTGTGCTTGAACTGAACGACGGACGGACCGCCCATCTTTAGGTCTAGCTTTCCGCTTATTTGCAGGACCGTGTCTCGCAGCATTTCGCCCGTCAGACGCGTGCGGTTCATTCGCGCCAACAGTCGATTGTCGGAGTCCAAATTGTTCGAGTCCAAATTGTTCGGGTTTTTGCCCATGGAACTTTGCCGATACGTCGCGCTGGTGACAATTAATCGGTGCAGCGACTTAAGCGATCCGTTCGCGTCATCGCGGAACCAAACGGCTAGCCAATCCAGTAATTCTGCGTGGCTGAGCATGCCTCCCATTTTGCCGAAGTCGTTCGGTGTATCGCAAAGGCCGCGCCCGAAATGATAGTGCCAGACACGATTCACAATGCTCCGCCAGGTCAAAACATTTCGCTCGTCAGTCAGCCAGCTCGCCAATGCAGCTCGGCGGAGCGATTCGTCATCAAGGTTGGCAATTTCTAGCGCTCCCGATAGGCCCGGCACGCACGCCGTGGTGGCAGGGCTGACCAGTTCACCAGGTTTGTTGATGTCACCTCGAGCCAGCAAGTGAATGGGCCGCGGTTGGGGTGATGGCTTGAAGCTGCCCGTTGGAGCGAAATCACGAGTCGCAGCGTATACAAATTGTTGAGCCGGCAAGGTCGCGAGCTCCGCTTGCACAGATATATCGAGAGCGTACAGCGCCAGCTCGCGGTGCTGTTCCGGTGTTCTCTTATCCTCGGGAATGTTTAGAAACGTGGAAACTGCGAGCGGAGTCTGCGTTCGTGTTTTCGGAACGGCCGCCGCGTCGCTGGTCGAGGCCCAAATCCGAAACCGACCGATTTGATGGCCAGGCTTCCCTGCAAATTCCAGTTGGATCGTCAGGGTCGTGCCGCCTTCGTATCCAACCGGCGTCTTGAGTTTGAACACGGCGTCGTGCGGTCTGTTGTATTGAGGATGAATGCTCCAATACGTATTCGGGTTGTCATCAAGCGTGCCAGCCACGACGTCGCCCGCGTCTGAGTGATCCGCCAAGACGCCAGTAAATTCCAACGACAAAGCATCCGTGGCATCGTCTCCGGTGGGATCGTCTCCCGTGGGATGGGCGGCGGCGCGGAACTGCGATAAATGAAAGTTTCCGTTGTCGTAACGGCCCGGACCACCATGTGGTAACCGTTCGTCGGGCAACACCTCCAGCCGCAAGGCGCGAATGCCCTGCAGCGTCGTCTTACAGCTGACGACGAATGTGTCTTTCTCTGGTCTCGCGCCGCTAACGAACCACGAACCGTCGTCCTGCTTGGTAAATTGACTGCCGGCGGCACTCATGCTGTTGACTTGATCCACTGCAAGAGCACGCCAACCTACTTTCCGCTGCGTAGCCACCTTGGCGAGCATCGCGACCTTACTGCTTACCTCAAGCGAATCGAGCGCTGGAAGCTTGCTGAGATCCTTGGCGGCTATCGCGCTTCGCTGGGCCAGTAATCTTATTCGCCGGGAATGAACTTGGGGATCGAGATCAAGCGATCGATCGGCTCGGTCTACTCCGGCGAAGACTGCTTGCAGTCCGTAGTATTCACGTTGCGAGATCGGATCAAACTTGTGATCGTGGCAACGAGCACAGTGGACAGTCAGGCTTGTGAATGTACTCATTACCGAACTGACCATGTTGTCACGATCGAGATTTTGACCCATCCGATGGTCCACGGTGTCCTCGCGGATAGTAGACATCAGTGTGTGATCCCACGGCCCTGCGGCAAGAAAACCGAGCGCCACAGTGGCCTGCGCATCAGCGGGAAACATGGTATCGCCGGCGACCTGCTCTGCGACGAAACTGTCGTAGGGCTTGTCATCGTTGAACGAACGGATGACGTAATCGCGATACGGCCAAGCGTTAGGGCGGTGGTAGTCGTGATCGTTCCCGTGGGTGTCGGCGTAGTGAGCGACATCAAGCCAGTGACGCGCCCAATGTTCACCATAGCGTGGGCTGGCGAGTAGCTGATCGACCGCCTGTTCGTACGCAGTGAGTGACGTGTTGGCAAGAAAAGTTTTCATCTGACTTGGCGTCGGTGGCATACCAATCAAGTCAAAATACACACGTCGCAGCAACGACCGCTTGTCGGCGGCTGGCGATGGCACTAATTGGCGGCGCATCAATTTGTCGAAGACAAACACGTCAATTGGCGTTTGCACCAGTTGCTGATATTCGTCGGATATCGCCGGCAGGCGAGGACGAACCAACGGAACGTATGCCCAATGTGTGGGCCATTTGGCCCCGTCGGCGATCCACGTCTGCAGGCTGGCAATTTGCCGAGCGGTTAACGGCGGGCCCTCCGGCGGCATCCGCTCGTCGTCATCTGTCGCGGTAACGCGCCGCAAAAGTTCGCTGGCTTTGGATTCGTTCGGCACAATCGCCCGCGCACCTGATTCCAGCGTCTTCGTCGCCGCAGTGAAGTCGGTCAGTCGCAGTCCGCCTGCGGACTTGTCACCGCCATGACATTTCAAACAACGCGATACAAAGATCGGCTGGACGTCACGCGAAAAATCGATGGAAGAAACGCTGGATTCCTGCGCCGGCGTCCGCTCGACGTTGACGTTAACAGCAACCATTGCACAACAACTGAGAATCAACGAATGCAAAAAACGCTGTGACATTTCAAAATACCTGAATCTTGCCTTTCGCAATTTTCCCTCACTTGTACAACGAATGAATCAAAACCTTGCCTGCCATGTCGGCAGCGGCAATTAGGGTGAGATCGACAGTAGGGTGAGATCGAGTTGGTGTTTAGGTTTGGTTGATGTTGCTCCTTTCCACTCGATCGAAAGGCGATTTGTCAACGAATTGATACATGCACAATAAGCGAAACCAGTGGCTAGTGCGAAAGCCGCTCGCTAGACTACTTCACGACCGCGCCGCAAAAGCTAAGTTTAATCGTTTCGCTCTTTCAACTTTGCTACACTATACGCTGCGGCAGAAACGATTCACAGCAACTCGACAAATATCGATTGTCAAAAGTTATTGAGGAAAAGCAAGTCATTCCGAAGAGGCAAAAGCCCGCAATACCGCATGTTTGGTTGGACGGTGCCCAAACTGGCCTCGGTTAGAGTGTCACTTTTACTGTAAGTAGAATAATCTGTGAGATGTCGCCTGAACCTATGCTCACGGTTGCTTGAAATTCGAAAACTACTCCAACGAAGGTAACGATCAATGCAAAGACTGAACTCCGGTATTCGCGGCCCCTTGTCTAGGCGTTCGTTCTTGCGCGGAACTGGTGTCGCTATGGCGCTACCACTGTTGGACGCGATGAGCCCGCTACGGGCGGCGGACGCCCCGGTTGTTCCTCGGCGGATGGTTGGCATCCAAACCAACATGGGAATTCTGCCGCAGTTTTTCTTTCCCGAGAAAGCCGGTCGCGATTTCGAGTCAACACCCTATCTGGAGAAACTCGCGGCGCATCGAAAGGACATAACAGTATTCTCGGGAACGAGTCACCCTGGAGTCACTGGTTCTCATGCGGCGGAAAAATGTTTTCTTACGGGGACGCCTCATCCGGAACGCGGCGGTTTTCGCAACTGGGTGTCGCTGGACCAGTTCGCGGCGGAGCAGATCGGCAATCAGACTCGGTTTCCGTCGCTCGTGTTGGCGAACACGACCGAGGGAGCGACGCTTAGTTACACTCGCAGTGGTGCCCCTATCCCGTCAGATCAAAGCCCCAATAAGCTGTTCCAGAAACTGTTTGTTCAGGGAAACGCGCAAGAGGTGGAGGCAAACGTCGAGGCACTCAAGCAGGGAAGGAGCCTGTTGGATTTCGTCGGCGATCAGTCAAAGCGGCTTAATCGTTCGCTCTCCAAAGGCGATCAGCAGCGAATGGACCAATACTTCACCGCGGTCCGAGATCTGGAGCAGCGTTTAGAAAGTGCCGAAGCGTGGGAGTATAAACCGAAACCCGTTGTGAACGCGAAGGCTCCAGAAGACATCACCGACGGCAAAGAGTTCGTTGCGCGAACGCGATTGTTTTTCGACGTGATGAAACTGGCGCTGGAAACTGACTCGACGCGAGTCATCTCGTTCTTCATCGACACAACTGTGATTCACAACATCACGCATCACGGCAACCGGCCCGATGTTTTGCAGGAATTGAGGGGGCATGAGGAAGCTCAGTTCGCCGCGTTGGCCGACTTCCTCAAAATGCTCAGCGAAACGAAGGAAGAGGGCGAGCCGTTGCTGGACCGCACAATGGTCCTCTACGGAACCTGCATGGGGAGCGCTAATTCACATTCCAACATGAACCTGCCGGTCCTCTTGGCCGGCGGAGGATTCAAACACGGACAACATCTAGCGTTCGACAAGCAAAACAACTATCCACTGACCAACCTGTTCGTTTCAATGTTACAGCGGCTGGGAATCGAAACGGATGAGTTCTCGACGGGCAAAGGGACATTCCGTGGTCTGGAAATGAGCTAACGATGCGACAGACCAAGTTTTTCATTCCGTTGCTGTTACTGCTGCTGGCAACTTCGGCGATAACCGCTGTGGCTCAGCATCCCACGGCGTTTCTGTCGCAGCATTGTTACGAATGCCACGATGCGGACGCGCAGGAAGGCGGCCTGAATTTGGCTGCGCTGAATGTCGAACTTTCCGACGCTGGAAATTTTGATAAGTGGGTCGAGATCCACGATCGGATTAAGGCCGGCGAGATGCCGCCGAAAAAGCAGGAACGTCCGCCAGTCGCGGATCAAGTGGAGTTCACGGACTGGCTCAAAACGTCGCTCGTCAAGGCGGAACTGGCCAGGTTTGAGGCCGAACCGCGAACCGGCATGCGCCGCATGACCCGCGCCGAGTATGAAAACACGATCCGCGATTTATTCGACATGCCCGGTATCGTTTTGCAAAACGAACTGCCGGCCGATGGTTCCGCGCACGGTTTCGACAAGAACAGTGACGCGCTGGACATCTCGCACGTCAACCTGGCCAAATATATCGAAGCGGCGGATCGCGCGTTGGACGTCGCAATTGCCACTCAACCCGCGCCGCCCGCCTTGAAGACGCAGCGAGTGTCGCTGGCCAACGAGCAAAGCACGCTGGGCGCTTGTATTCTGGAAGGCGATGGGGTGATGCTGAAGAATAAGCAGCCCGATCCTCAGTATCCACCAGCCGGTTTTCAGAAACATATCAACTACGGTGCTCACCTGGCTTTCGGCATGCATTCGGATGTGTCGCCGGGAACCAGCGTCGGAGTGTTCCGACACGAAGACGAATCGTTCAAACCGTCGTTCGCGGAGTTCATCGCGATCTATCCCGGAATGTATCGAATCAAGACGGCATTCTGGAGTTTCACTTGGGATAAAGGCAAAGTATTGCCCTCTCCTCGTAGCGAGACCGCGCGTTTGGACGTCTGGCATATCACAGGAGACGGACGCGGGATCGGACATCCGAACACGGTGCTCGGCTACTTCGATGCACCTTCGATCAAAGAGCAGAACTACGAAATCGTACGCTGGCTGAATGTCGGCGACACGTTCGGCTTTAATTTCACGGGCTCGCACATCGGCCATGAGATTCGAGGCTCGAAAGATCGCCTGATGGGTTTCACCGGTCCCGGTCTGGCGTGCGATGGATTGGAGGTGGAAGGGCCCATCTATGACCAGTGGCCGCCTAACAGTCACCGAGTGTTGTTCAACGATTTGCCGCTGGTTGAGTTTCAAGTGGATCAGCATCCGGATGTCCGTCCGCCAATGCATCCGCCGCTGCAGCAAAAGTACAACGCGCGAAACCGGCCCGATCCTCCGCCGCACACACTAAAACTGTTTACGGTTCACAGCGAGCAACCGTTGGTCGACGCGGATCGCTTGTTGGCTGGCTTTCTGCCGAAAGCGTTTCGACGGCCTGTTTCTACGGAGATCCGGCAAGCTTATG
>JBLHLE010000165.1:0-9654 GCA_047620805.1 Pirellulaceae bacterium | reverse complement strand
AATCACATTTGAGTGTTTTGGATCACGTTCTCGAGCAGCTAAACGACGTCGCTCGAAAAGTATCCAATTCCGATCGCGCCAAGATTGATGAGTACGCGACTTCCGTGCGCGAAGTTGAGAAGCGATTGGAGAAACTACAACAGCGCCAGCAAGGCGAATCAAATTCAGCTGCGGCCATTCTCGCAAAACGTCCGGCCGATGAATTGCCGACTCAGTTGGATGAGCACGCTCGGTTGATGTGCGACGTAATTGCAATGGCCTTTCAAACCGATCGAACTCGCATTGCAACGATGCTCCTTACGAACAACTTATCCGGGCAAGTCTATCCCTTCCTCGGCCTCCGCTCGGATCATCATAGCTTCTCTCACGGTTGGCAAAACAAGGAGTTCGCTTCGATCATTCGTTTCTGGGTCGAGCAGTACGCCTATCTCCTGAACAAGTTAGATTCCATGCAAGAAGGCGATGGCACCGTCTTGGACAACAGCTGTATCATGATTGCTAACGAGCAATGGACAGCTCACAGCGCGCCGAAAGTACCACTGTTACTGAGTGGCGGTCTGGGCGGTACTCTCGAGACAGGTCGTAGTTTAGACTTTGAGAACGCGAACGATCGCAAGATGACGAGTCTCTATTTAAGCATCATGGATCGCATGGGAGTCTCGTTGCCAGAGTTCGGTGGCGCTACCGAACAACTCGTCGGTATTTAGCGCGGTAGCGTTTTTCAAAACAAACGCATTTGGCCAGAATCTGGTGTCGGTCTCTCGAACAGAGAGCAGTCCAGGGGTGGGAGTTTTGCGTCCAGCTTGTACTTGCGTTTGAACAAGCGGAACATGTTTTGGATTTGCTCGGCGATCTGGCCGCTGCCAACCATTCGTTCACCCCATGACGAGTTATTCATTTTGCCGCCGCGCGTTTGTTGGATCCGGCCCAGGACGCGTTCCGCTTTCAACGGCTGAGTTCGCTTGAGCCACTCTTTGAATACAGGTTCCACCGTCAGCGGAAGTCGCAACAGTACGAAGCCCGCTGCGCGAGCGCCGTGGTTACTCGCTGCCTCGAGAATGCTGGGGATCTCGGAATCGTTTAGTCCTGGGATCACGGGAGCGACCATGACGCCTGTTGGAACGCCAGCCTCGGAAAGAAGCTTGATGGCACGAAGGCGAGCGGATGGAATGCTGGTTCGCGGTTCCATTTCCCGCGCCAATTGCGGCTCGAGTGTCGTGACAGACAAATAGACGTGAACCAGTTTTGCGGCAGCGAGTTTCTGCAGGACATCCAGATCTCGCACCACTAACGCGTTCTTGGTAATGATGCTGATCGGTTGCCGATACTGAGCGGCAACTTCCAAGCATTGTCTGGTCAATTGGAAATCTCGTTCGGCCGGTTGGTAACAATCGGTAACTCCAGAGAACATGATGCACTCTGGAGTCCACGTTTTTTTCGCTAGGAAATCTCGGAACAGCTTGGGCGCCTCGTGCTTTACGACGATTTTCGTCTCGAAGTCGAGGCCCGCATTGTATCCCAGGTACTCGTGAGTTGGCCGAGCATAACAATAGCTACACGAATGAACGCAGCCGCGATAGGGATTCAAGCTGTATCGAAACGGCAGGTCCGGCGAATTGTTTTCCGCAACAATACTCTTCGAATTGTCGTGAAGGTACTCGATCTTTCGGTCGTGCCGATGCTCCGCAAATTCTGAATCCCACTCCAAATGGCTATCGTCCGGTTCGACATGCGTCCGCTCAAAGCGATTCGGAGGATCAATTCTTGAACCGTGACGCATGGAGCACCGAGGTGGGTTATACAGCCGTAGCATTGGAGCCACCGCTGTTGGTCTATAGCCAATAATTGTTTCAAGCGGAGCCAACTGTTTCAAGCGGAGCCAACTGCTTCCAACGGAAATAGCTCAACCTTATTCTAACGAGTGACAAGTCTGGTCAAGCGATATCGCTAATCGGTGTATTAGCTGCCTAATTTGCCGAGCACCTCGGCCAATTGAGCTCCTAGGCCTTCGATACCGGCCTGCATTTTATCGTCTTTCAAGCGGCCAGTTTCGTCGAAAGCTTCAAACGCTCGCGGTATCGCGAGTTGGCCGGGCAGAACGATAACGCCGATGCTGCCGAGAATCGCGCGGACGTGAACCAAGCCGCGCTGCCCGCCGAGTCCGCCGGGTGACGCCGCCATCAGGGACGCTACTTTTCCTTGGTAGGCAGCCAAGCGGCCTTCGCCTTCGGCTGGGCGGGAAACCCAGTCGATTGTGTTCTTTAGCAATGGAGTGATCGAGCTATTGTATTCCGGGCACGAGATCAGCAAGCCGTCGTGTTCCAGAAAAATTTGCTTCAGCGTCAACGCGTTCTCCGGAGTTCCTGCTAGTTCCAGATCTTCATCGAACAAGGGCAGGGGGTAGTCCTTCAGGTTAAGCACCGTGACTGCGGCTCCGGCGTTTCGTGCACCTTCGGCCGCGACCTGCACGAGCCGATTGTTGTAAGAGTCTTTGCGAGCACTGCCAGAGAAGGCAAGTATGCGGGGAGCGGACATTCGTTATTCCTTAGTTATTCGTGCGATGACTTATGTGTTTCTGTTAATCAGTGCGGAGGCAGATTATATTCGATGCCGTAATTCGACGCTGCCTCCAGCAACTTGCTGATTTCAGCCGGCGATGCCACGTCGGGAAGCTCACCTTCTTTGAGTTCTACGCCGACTTCAAAGAACATCTGTTCGAGTCCGGCGGGCGCGAACGAGATTAGCATTTTGGCTGGAACATCCGTTTCATTCTTAAACGCGTGTAGTTGTCCGATCGGCATGTGAACAAATGTTCCGGCTGTGGCGACCTGCCGCTGCTCACCGATTTGGAATGTAATTTCGCCTTCGAGTACGTAAAAGGTCTCGTCCTCCCGTCGGTGAATGTGAGGTGGCGGCCCTCCGCCGGGAAGGACAACCGCTTCAAACGACGCATACTTACCTGCCGTCTCTTCGCCAGTTACCAGGAATCGATAAATATCGCCAACGATAGCAATCTTCCGACCCTCGCTAGGCGATTTGACAATAACGCGTTCGGGTGTGTTCACGCTTGCTTCCCTGTTTTTGCGGCTAATTTGTCGTCCAAGCTCATCGGACCAGATCCGTTAGCGATAATAAACAACATCGCTCCCATCAATGCCAAATTCTTCATGAACGAGATCATCTCAATTTGCTGTACGGGCATTTTAACCGCTTCGTTGCTACTGAGCACCCACATGGCGTCGGCGGGCTGAGTCCAAAAATCGTGAAAGAAATAGGTGGCAAGTAACAGGAAAACAAGCAGTAAGCTTGCACCTACTCGAGCCTTAAATCCCAATATTATTGACAAGCTTCCAGCGACTAGAAAGACAATTGCTCCGACCAGCATCATGTCGGCCGCTGGGACTCCTTCTGACGTCATGTATTGGGAGACCTGGCTGAATTTGGGAATCTTGTTGCCAACTGCACTCATCAAAAAGATGGTGCCCAACATGACTCTGCCGAATACTGTTGCAACTGCCTGACCTTGGTTCATCGTGTTTCTCCTTAAGATAAATCGAACAGCATCAACTCGGCGCTGGTCGTGCTCACAATTTCAATTTGAGATTCTTCGCTGATCGCTGCGCCATCGCTGACCACAAGCGGTTGGCCGTTGACCGTAACTTCACCGCGGAGAACTTGCAGCCAAACGTGTCGACCAGATTGTAGGTCGTGCGAAATCTGTACGGCGGGATCAAGTTTCGCCAAGTAGATTCGAGCGTCCTGGTGAATCCTAAGTGAGCCGGACTGGGCATCCGGCGATGCTACGAGCTGCAGGCGATTGAGCATTCCCTCGTCATCAAATCGCTTCTGCTCGTAACTCGGTTCAATTCCATCCTGCGCGGGGGTCAACCAAATCTGATACAGATGAGCTGGTTCGCTGTTGGACGGGTTGAATTCACTGTGTGTGATGCCCGTGCCCGCGGACATTCGTTGAAACTCACCGGGACGCAGCACTTCACCGTTGCCCATCGAATCCTTATGCTCCAGCGCCCCTTCCAGAACGTACGTAACAATTTCCATGTCGTTGTGTGGGTGAGTTCCAAATCCTTTGCCCGGTTGGATACGATCCTCGTTCATCACTCGCAGGGCTCGAAATCCCATAAACTCTGGATCGCGGAATCCGGCAAAGGAAAATGTATGGTTCGCCTGTAGCCAGCCGTAATCAGCATGTCCGCGTTCGCTCGCTTTTCGTATCTGGATCATCTCGTGCCTCTCATTCACAGCCAAAAAGGTTGTCACGTTAATTGTTTATATATCAACTATTTGGTCAAAAAAAACTACCCAGCGTCGCTGTTTGGCAGTAACGGTTCGCGGGCTTTGACGAGTAGACGACTGAGTTCTTTGAGTTCTGTTTTGGTTAGGTGTCCGATAAGTTGTTGATGTAGTTGGACGTCGGGTTTGTCGATTGTTTTAAGCAAGCCTACGGCTTTTTCGGTGAGTTCGATGTAGACGACGCGACGGTCTTCGGTGCATCGTTTTCGTTTGACCAGCTCTTGTTTTTCTAGTCGGTCGACAAGTCCCGTGATCGCGGGCACGACTTGCACCATGCGGTCGGCAATCTCCAAGGAGGGCAGTGGTTTGCCTTCTCCACGAAGAATCCGGAGAACGTTGTACTGCGATGGAGTAAGTCCGTACTCGCGAAAAAGTCGACCGAAACGGTTGTGATACTGATCGCTGGTGCGGAGGATGTTTAAGATCGCCTCCACTTCAGGCGACTCAAACGGATGCCGTTTCTTCAACTCGCCTTGTAAATGTCCGTCAGCCATCGCAGCCTCGTGGGAATGACAATTTCGCTTAATCGCAAGATAGTTTACATGTAAAGTATCGTCATGTCAACCATGTTTCTTGAGTAGACTTACTTGCGGATGACGCGTTTCTCGTAAAGAGAATCAATGAAACGACTTGTGGCCGCGCTGGGTCCGGGCCCAGCGGTCGAGATTGCAGTACTGGCCATGTTCCGTGACACCAACATATTGTCACCTCAGAGAATCTCCCATTCTTTCCCTCTCAATCACCCAGGCCTTGGCCGCAACCAGTGGCGGTCCGTCGAGCGCATCCTGCGGCTTCACAATCTCGGGCCCTCAATTTGCAGCTTCGCCCGCGCACCTTCGCAAGGTGAACTTACTGACTGATTGTATCTTTACTTAACATGACAAGTCTCCCGTGTTGGACCGTCGTGCTGATGCGACCGTGAATGTCGTAGGGGCCGACACCTTTTATTCTTAACGAGTGTTCCAGTTTGCCGTCGCTGAGGTTAAACGACTTGAGGTCAAAGTCCTGTCGGTCGGCGGTTCGGGCAACCATATAGTTGCCATAGATTCGCGGTAGCAATGTAGTCTGAGGTTTCGCTTGGTAGCCAGAGACTTCCGTTCGAAAAATCGACTTTCCTGTAGTGCAAACTCGCCCGGAGAAATAGAACGCCTGGCCGGGATGCGGCTCGATTCCGTAAAGCCGATCTTCATGAATGAACATCGAGTGCATGGGCCGTGGAGACTGGGAGTTTTTCGGATCCGTCGCCCACAAGACCTCGCCCGTCTCGGCGGAAAGCAGATGGATCGCTTTTTGATCGTAGTCTTCTTTCAAGACCGCCAAATGATCTCGTCCTAACGCAAAACGCAAAGGCGGAGTTCGCGTGGCGTCGTTGTTGTCGATCAGACGTTTCCAAACGATCTGCAGTTGGTTCGTGTCGATCAGGATGTAGTACCAACCGTCTGTCAGCACCAGTTGATTTTCGTGCCTAGCTGTCGGCAGAGATTTTGGACCGTTCTCCAATAACGGATGATCTTGCAACATGCTTAGGTCGGGCAAATCCAATCTTCCGATCAAGCGGCCGGTAGCGCGATAGCGAACGGTCACGTTAAACGGCAGTTTGCGAACGCTGATCATACGGTCGCCGTCCATATATGGGGGAATGTAGAGATCGCCTAGTTCCTGAGCCTGCCAGGCCACTTCTCCTGTGACATTGTCCGTCGGCGCGTAGAGTGCAATCGATTCGATTTTCCCAGCGAGGAGCAGCAAATCTCCACTCAGCGACGCGCTGCGAATCTCGAAATCGAACGGGACTCGATAACGCCAACGAAGCTTTCCGTCTTTCAGTGACAAAGCCAGGACGTCGTACAGCCCGTGCACCAATACCAAATCGCCGTGGACAAAAGCTGAGTAAAACCCGGGCTCTTGTCCCTTGCCCTTCAATCTTAACTCTTCCGTTTCCCAGACTTCTTTGCCGCTTTCCAGGTCCCGCGCTGCAACGATGAACTTGTTGTCCAGCCGTTTGCGAACACGAGTGGCGACGAACATTAGCTGCGGCTGGATCGTCCGATCGCCGCGGCGCTCCAGCACGAGGCGGGCCGCCGTTTCCTCTTCGTCAAACTCCACGGCGCGGGGCAGTTGCGGCAATTCGATTGCCGGTTCGGCTGCGTCGGTGGGCGGAGGGCTAATCTTTTCGTTTAAGTCGGCTGATATCTTCAGGCTCGATACGCGCGCCACGTCCGCCAACTTCCACATTTGTAGGCGACCTTGTGCATCGTTCGCCGCGATCGCGTTCTTCAACAACCGAGAGAGCACGTCTTGAGCCGCGGGGGCACTGGGATATTCGCCCAGCAAACGCACCATTTCATCGTCCGGTTTGTCGGCCAGCTCAGTCGCGGCTAATTGGTCAAACGCACTAGAGAATTCTTCTGACTGTCCTCTTAACTTACTTAGACGAACGGCTGCTAATTCTCCAGCTCGCAAAGTTAGCGTCTTCGGCAACGGCGACACAGCGCTGAGATACAAGGGGAGGCTCCGCTTCATCAGCGTCAGACTATTGCTCATCTCTTTTGCGTAAAGCGAATTAGACAGGAATTCGCCATAGCGATCGATGACACCTCCAGCCGATTCAACGACTTTGCGACTCTCGGCCGCGGCCACGTCAGAAATCGGATACTCATGATCGCCGTAAGTATTGATGACAGTTCTCAAAGCCTTGGCGGCGGAATTCAAATCGCCGCGTCGCTGGTAGGCATCTGCAACGGCGAACAGCGTCTCGATCTCTTCCGCCAAAGTGCCCGCAGTGCGACTCATGCCGAGGCAATTTTGCAATTCTTCATCGTTTCGACCAGAGCGAATTGCCTGCCGCGCCAACCGCAAATGCACACCGTAAAGTTGCTGATTGATCGCCGCGCGAAAATCCAGATCTTCCGAGGAAATGGTGCCGAGACATTGTTGCAACAGCTGAGCTGCCTCCTTCATGCGACTATTAGCCACGGCCAACTCGGCCTTCGCAAAATCGCCAGCCGGATCGCTACGAGTTTGAATCTTGCTGCCGACCGCATCACGGTCGTAGACCATGCTGACCGACCGGGCCGAGATCCGCAGTTCAAATGTTTCACCAAATCGTTCCACCGTTTGGCGAGCAAACGGCAAAAATGGTCCGTGTGCATTTTCCGGCACGGTATCGGCAACGACATCCTTGAGCATTTTTATGCGGGCGGTCGTCATGTCGTCCTTGACTGGATTGTCTTCGAAAGCCTTGAGTTCATCCGGTCCGTTGGTATGGATATCCTCTTCGGCTCGCGCCAATATCTCGCCGCTGTAGTAACGCCGCTGATCCACGATTTCGCGTTTCTCTATGTCCAGACAAGCAAGATTCGAGAAGTAACCAAAGATTGGATAGGCGACATAGCGGAAGCTGCTCAAGTAGACTCGCCCGTCCTGCGTCATAAAAGGACGAGCCGCCAACTCGAACCAACCGTCGTCGCACCGATAGTGCAGCGTGGGCGAAGCAAACACGTAGTGCGTCATGACCGGGTGCGTTTCCTTCACCGTCAGGTCGGGAGACTCCCAAATGATCTCACCCGTTGCCGGGTCAAGCAAATGGATCGGCGAAGGCGACCGGTGCGCTGGAACATCTAACTTTCGTCCGGTGTACGCGACCACCAATTCGCCGCGACGCGACATGCCTAACAAGTAACCACAACCCCGACTCCGCTTGGCCTTCGTCCAAATGACTTTTCCAGTGCGGCGGTCGATGCAATAGATAGAGTTACTATCGACCGGCGTCGTGAAGAGACGCTCGCCATCCATCAGCGGTCGTTGGTTGTACCACAACATAGGATCTGGCGGCCGGAAGTAAACTCGCGAGTGATTGGCCTTCTCGCCACCGCGACCAAACTGCCGAGTCGCATCGTGAATTCCCGGGTGGTACGGATAGCGAGTCAGCCACTTCACTCGGCCTGAAAGGCTATCCAGTGCCGCAATCGCGCCGGCATTGGTCGTATAGTAGATCGTCCCTTGGTGATAAACCGGGGGACTGGTGAAACTTCGAATCCGATTGCGTCGTCTTTCCGCCAGCCCGCCGGCAAACTTGCCCGGCGCTAAACGACAAATCGGCGTACGCCATTGAATACGACCACTGACGCTATCCAGAGCGACCACTCCGTATTCCGAATCGGTGTGAGTTTCCCCTTCGATGTTGTCCAACACGTAAGCTGTGAAAATCGTCCGCGGCCCCCCGCACGGGGCCGACTCAATTCGCATCCGCACCTGCTCTTCATCCGCCGCCACCATTGGCCCAAATGCCCATTTCAACTGTCCGGTAACCTCGTCCAATGCAACCAAGGACGGACCCGCTTTGTTGATCGCGGTAAACACCAAACCGTCCTGCACGAGGACATCCTCCTGCGGAAACTGACGTTCAAACCAGCTTTGCCAGGTCGCTCGACCACCTAAATCGTTTTGCCAGCGGGGTAGGCCATTCAGCAGCGAGCGGCAATAGACAATGTTCTTGTGTCGAAAGACGACGCTGTTCGCGGTGACAACCGGTTGCGTGTAGACAAAGAAATCGTCACGCGTTCCCGGCAGGGAAACTTCCCAAACCGGGTCTTGAATTGCCAGCGGGTCTTTGGACGGCAGGGCCAGCGTATAGTCGTCGGTCGCTTGATTGGGACCGCTGGTTTTTTGTGAATGGAAGGGGGGTACTTCATACCGAATCGACGCGACAGCTTTTTCGAGACTGGCGAGTTGTTCAGACGTCAAGTTGCTTCTACCGGCAGTGTCTCGCGAAGCACTTGAGTCTCCGCCCAACGACTTGTGACAGTAGGCGATCTTGAGCGCCAGTTCAGCGGTCTTGAGTTCTTGATCGGGGAAGAAATCGCGGACCGTCGTGTAGTATTCCAACGCCGCCAGATAGTGCCCCGTGTCCAGCGCTGCGTTGCCCAACTCCATCAGAGCCTTCCCGCCGTAGCTGGTCGCCAACATGGTTTCGGTGATATCGGAGAGACCCAAAAGAGAATATTGACGCTTGGCTTGTTCAAATGCTTCGCGGGCCCGGGCGTCGTACAACTGGCGATAGAATTCCAAATCGCTCGGTGGAAACAGCAGAATACGACGCTGACAGTACTGAGCCACCGGAACGAAGATTCCGTTATCGGCAACCCTATACAAGGTCTTTGGGTATTTCTCAATCACCTGCTGGTAGATCTTCAGCGCTTCGCGGAACTGGCCATCCAGTTCCTTTTTCAAACCGGCATTTACGAGGGCATCAGCGCGCGAGTCTTCATCCAAAATATTAAGCGTAAAAAAGCTAGATTCGGACGACAGCTTCATTTGCTCTTCATCGCGTTTCCATCCGTAATA
>JBLHLE010000164.1:0-9655 GCA_047620805.1 Pirellulaceae bacterium | reverse complement strand
CACATGGAAGAGACGCTGGAGCGAGTTGAACACAATGCTCGTTTCGGTGAGGGCCACACGCACGGCGACACTCGACATGTTCGAGGTTTAATGCGAGCGGTTGAATCCAACTTGCATCACCTCAGAGACGACATTCGCGAAATGACTCGACGTCACTACGGAAGTCACGACATCCACGGCATTCCTCGCAATGCGGTCCCCGGACACGGTGTACACAACGTCTACCGCACGACCCAGTACGGATCCAGCAGTCGCTACGGTGGCAGCTACGGCCAAGGTCGAACGGGAATTTCGTACAGCGGAAACGGCTTGAACATCTGCGTGGGCCGCTAAGCTAGGCACGCGTTTCGATCACAGTGAAGACCAACAGCACAAGGCGGTCACTCCTGATGGAGTGCCCGCCTTTTTTTGCGCAGGCTTTTTTTGCGCAGGCTTTTTTTACGCAAGTTGATTAGAAAAGTCATTTGGCAGATCTGAAATCTGCGAATTAGGAGAGCACGGACGTTCAGAGTGGCTCGCGCCAGCGACAAACAGGGGTTGACGATTTAGATTCTTGCTAAGTGGGTGGATTCCCTATCTTGTTCTGCTCTATTTCTGCGTCTGCCTATCCTTGACCGCTTCTGCGCCGCGCCCCTATAATCCGCAACTTATTCCCACACATGCATTTGAGCTGGATAGAGTCTATGAAAATCCACGAGTTTCAAGCAAAACAGATTCTCCGCGAAGCCGGAATTGCCGTACCTGAAGGTATTGTCGTCACTACGCCAGACGAAGCGGCAGCCGCCTTTACTAAGTTGGGATCCGCTGTCTGTGCCGTCAAAGCCCAGATTCACGCCGGTGGGCGGGGAAAAGGCACTATTGATGGTAAAGCAGATGGTCAACGCGGTGTGGAAATCTGTAAGTCAGCTGAGCAAGCCAAGCAAGTTGCTGCCAACTTACTCGGACATACGCTAGTCACTATCCAGACGGGACCAGAAGGCAAGACAGTCAATCAAGTGTTTGTCGAAGCCGGTTGCGATATCGCTCGGGAACTGTACCTCGGTATCGTCCTCGATCGCGCCAAATCGAAGCCAGTTTTGATGGTCTCCAGCGAAGGTGGCATGGACATTGAAGATGTCGCCGCCAATACACCGGAACTGATCTTCAAAGAACATTTTGATCCCGATGCTGGCCTGGACGGCTACCAGGTTCGCAAGTTGTGCAAGCGGTTAAATATTGAAGGCAAGAGTGTTCACAGCGCGGCCAAGTTCATGCAAAGCCTCTGCAAACTGTTCAAGCAGCTAGACTGTGCGATGGTGGAGATTAATCCGCTGGTTGTGACTGGCAACGGCGAAATCATGGCACTCGACGCGAAGATGAGCTTCGACGATAACGCTCTGTTCCGTCACCCACAGATCAAAGAACTTCGCGACCTTTCCGAAGAAGACCCAGCGGAAGTTCGAGCGGCCAACGCCGGGCTCAGCTACGTCAAGCTCGACGGGAACATCGCCTGCTTGGTAAACGGTGCCGGACTGGCTATGAGCACTATGGACATCATCAAGCTTCACGGTGCCGAGCCAGCCAACTTCTTGGATGTTGGTGGTGGAGCCAATGTCGAGCAAGTCACGGAAGCGTTTCGCATTCTGTTGGACGATCCCAACGTGAAGGCGGTACTAGTTAACATCTTTGGTGGAATCGCCCGCTGCACGACAATCGCCAACGCCCTGATCGAAGCTTCCAAGCAAGTCGACTTCAATATCCCCTTAGTTGTTCGATTAGAGGGAACGGAAGTGGAACAAGGTCGTCGAATCCTGGCCGAAAGCGATCTCGCTGTGATTACGGCTGACGACCTGACCGACGCTGCCAAAAAAGTGGTTGCTGCGGTCAACTAAGACCCGCCAACTAAGGCTTCACGAGTTGTAGCACTCGGACGTCGGGAAGATATCGGACGCGAATACACTTGCCCAATGATACTCGAACGATACACAGAGTTAGCCAATACTGAGTTAGCCAGAAACAAAGAGCAACAATACGATGAGTATTCTGATCAACAAAGAGACACGTGTTATCTGTCAAGGTATCACAGGTAAAGCTGGATCATTCCACACTAAGGGATGCTTGGAATACGGCACTCAGATGGTTGGAGGTGTGACACCTGGCCGTTCTGGTGAGACGGTCGAGGGACTCCCGGTGTTCGACACGGTCGAAGACGCCGTAAAGCAGACGGGTGCTGATGCGACGATGATCTTCGTGCCGCCAGCTTTCACGGCCGATGCGATCCTCGAGGCAGTCGATGCTGGGATTCGGACCATTGCTGCGATTACCGAAGGCGTACCTGTTCTGGACATGGTCCGAGTCTTCGAGAAGGTCAAAGCAGCCAACGTAACTTTGATCGGCCCCAACTGCCCAGGCCTTATTACTCCGGGCGAATGCAAGATAGGCATCATGCCTGGCTACATTCACCAGCGAGGAAAAGTTGGCGTAATGAGCCGATCTGGCACGTTGACATACGAAGCCGTTTGGCAGACCAGTAACATGGGCCTCGGCCAAACTACCTGCGTCGGACTCGGCGGCGATCCAATCGTCGGTACTTCATTCATTGATCTTTTGCAACTGTACGAAGCTGACCCGGAAACGGAAGCGATCTTGATGATCGGTGAGATTGGTGGCAGTGCGGAAGAAGAAGCCGCCGCCTTTGTAAAACAACACGTCAGCAAGCCTGTCGCCGCCTTTATCGCTGGTCGCACTGCCCCTCCTGGCAAACGAATGGGACATGCTGGGGCGATTATTTCGGGTGGTAAGGGAACGGCAGCCGAGAAGGTCAAAGCTCTGGAGGCAGCGGGCATCGAGGTCGCTCAAAGCCCTGCCGATATGGGCCAAGCCGTAAAACGGGCGATGGACAACAGCTAGTCCTTGAAGCCAATTCGATTGAATCAACGAACGGGCCGGCTCTGTCGGCCTGTTCTTTTGCGCTGACAATTGGGTTACGGGGTAGCAACTTGCTTGTCGAGCCTTCTATAATTAGAAAGTCTCACGAGTTCAACGGCGGCCGAATTTGGCTGCGTTGTTTTATTCGGGAAGTCGGTAGTCCACCGACTTCAGATCTGGTCGCCAAAGGATGTGCAATGCCAGTAGAAATGCAACTTTCGCGGATCATCATTAGCGAAATCAATGAATCTCAAGTTATCTACTTGAAGGAAGTGAACGGCGAACGCCAGTTTCCAATCCTGATCGGGATTTTTGAGGCAACGAGTATCGACCGACGCGTCAAGGACTACGAGACGCCGCGTCCGCTGACACACGACCTAGTCGTCAACATTGTCGAGAAGATGGGCGGCGAGTTGGATAGCGTCATCATCGACGATCTTCGCGAGCACACCTACTTTGCTAAGCTACGAATTCGTCGCGATGGCGACCTGATCGAAATTGACTCGCGACCATCCGACGCCATTGCCGTCGCTGTTACTTGCAGTCCGGCCCTACCAATTTATGTAGCTGAAAACGTACTCGAGGATGTCATCGACTGACTCGCGACTGTATTCGAAATGGGAATGAGCCGCAGTGCTAAGCCATCCAATCTATTTTGCTTCGCGTTTTCTCGTGCTCTGTTTGGCATCGTTGTCTATTGCCACGGATTTAGTATGGGCGCAGTCGACAGTCGACTTCACTCGCGACATTCGACCGATTCTCTCCGACAGGTGTTTTCAGTGCCACGGCCCAGATGAGAAGGCGCGAGAAGCGGACTTGCGATTGGACCTTGAGGCGACCGCGAAGGCCGACTTGGATGGTCACCGAGCCATTATTCCCGGCGACATCGCATCCAGTACACTCGTCGCTCGAATTCAATCGAACGACGCCGACCAGCGAATGCCGCCGGCCGATTCGGGGAAGACTCTGTCCGCACACGAACGGGAACTGCTCGTCCGGTGGGTTCGGGAAGGTGCGAACTGGGAAACTCATTGGTCATTTGTCGCGCCGGTGCGCCCGAAACTTCCAACAGTCGACAACCAAATGTGGGCGCTAAACCCAATTGACACGTTTGTTGCTCGCCAACTCCACTCTCGCGGGCTATCGGTGAGTCCTGAAGCGACCCGCGAAGCGCTAATTCGTCGAGTCACGCTCGATCTGACCGGGCTTCCGCCAACTGTTACTGAAGTTGAGGCATTCGTTCGGGATACTCGACCCAACGCCTATGAGCTCGTCGTGGATAGACTGCTCAGTTCTCCTCGCTATGGCGAGCGGATGGCGGTCCCGTGGCTCGATGCAGCTCGCTTTTCCGATACCAGTGGATATCAGTCAGATGGCCCGCGGCAAATGTGGCGGTGGCGCGATTGGGTAATTGACGCGCTCAACGAAAACATGCCGTTTGATCAATTCACGATCAAGCAGTTGGCAGGCGATCTACTCCCCGCTTCCACTCTCGCCGACAAGATAGCCACTGGCTTTAACCGCAATCACCGCGGGAATGCCGAGGGAGGAATTATCCCCGAGGAGTACCGAGTCGAGTATGTGGTGGATCGCGTGGATACGACGTTTACCGTTTGGCAAGGTTTGACGATCGGCTGCGCTCGATGTCACGATCATAAATACGATCCCATATCTCAGCGAGAGTACTATCAATTGTACTCATACTTCAATAACCTCGAAGAAATGGGACGAGTGTTGAAAGAAGGAAATTCGCCTCCTTACTTGAAGGCTCCCACAGATCAACACCTGCGGGAACACCAACGCCTGACAACGCAATTTAGGGTAGCCAAACGAGCGTTTGAGAAACTTCGCTCGGAAATTAGTAGCGATCAGCAAGGCTGGGAGAATGGCGCGCCAGTATTGCGGGACGGATGGGCCTATCCCCCTGGGCTCAATACCCGCGTATCCGCAGATGAAGCTGACACTCAAGGAGATTACCGCTTTGGAGATGGCGTCGTCGGCAATGCCATCCGAACGTCGAAAGGCCGCGACATCCAAGTTCCAGATCGCGGCGATTTCGGATATCTCGATAAATTCTCAATTTCTCTCGCCGTGAAACCCGCCGGATCGCTCGCCAAGGCGACCCTAGTTTCCCGGATGATTCACGAACCCGCCGATAGCGGATACTGGATTCAAGTTCGCGATGGGCATATCCAGGTCAATCTGGTCAAACGCTGGCTGGACGATTCCATTCGAGTCGAATCGAAGCGAAAGTTGTCCGGCAATCAATGGCAACACATTGCGGTCACGTACGACGGCAGTCGCAAAGCCAGCGGAATTGTACTTTACGTCGACGGTGAGCCGTGGGAATTAAACGTGCTTCTGGACGGGATCAATCAATCGTTTGAGACGGACGGTCCTTTACGAATTGGTGGCGGCACGGATTTCTTTGACGGCTGGGTTGACGAGTTTCGTCTGTATGACCGTGCATTAACGCGGGGTGAAATTGGAATTCTTGCGACGCACGAGTCAATCGGTGAACTGGCGTCTTCCGATCGCGCGAATCGATCGCCCGTACAAGCTGCGAAGTTGACTGCATATTACCTGGATCAGGTCGCATCAAAGGGACAGCGAGCGGCCCACTCGAACTTGCTCCAAGCGCGGCGGGAGTTAGCGGAATTCAACGAACAGATTCCAACAGTCATGGTTATGCACGACGGCCCGCCGCAAGCGGCGTTTATTCTGCGCCGCGGGCAATACGACGATCCTGGCGAACGCGTCAATCCCGGCGTTCCGGCTTGTCTACCACCAACGAGGTCGTCGGGAACTAACTCCGCCCTCAAAGCAACGGCCATCTCCAACCGCTTGGACTTGGCTCGCTGGCTTACGAACCCGCAGAATCCATTGACGGCTCGAGTCGCCATGAATCGGTATTGGGAGTTATTCTTCGGCCGCGGGTTGGTTCGAACGAGCGAGGATTTTGGAGTACAAGGGGAGCTGCCGAGTCATCCGAAACTTCTCGATTGGCTGGCCACGGAGTTTGTTCGCGTCGGGTGGGATGTAAAGGCGATACATCGTATGATCGTGACCAGTGCCACTTATCGGCAGTCGTCCAAGTCGACGATGCTGCAACGCAACGAGGATCCAACGAACGCTCTCCATTCCCGCGGCCCCCGAATGCGTTTGACCGCTGAGATCATTCGCGATCAGGCCTTGGCGGCGAGCGGCTTATTGGTAAACCGAACGGGCGGTCCCTCGGTACGTCCCTATCAGCCCAAGGGATTATGGAAGGATATCGCCAGCGACAGCGAATACGACCAGGCGACCGGAGCAGGACTCTATCGCCGCAGCCTGTACACCTATTGGAAGCGGACGGTGACCCCGCCGAACATGGCATCTTTTGACGCGACCTCGCGGGAAGCCTGTACGGTATCTCGCTCGCGGACAAATACTCCGTTACAGGCTTTGGTGCTGATGAACGATCCAACATTTCTCGACGCGGCTCGAGCCGTGGCGGCGATTGCCGTCCAGCTGGACTCGCAGAAAGAGAGAATTCGGTCTGCATTTCAGACCTTCACCGGTAGGACCCCCAACGTACGAGAGTTCGTAGTGTTGAGCAAATCTATCGAGAGCCATCGCGCACATTTTCGCGAGAATCCCAACGAAGTAACAGCCTTGTTGTCGCTCGCGGACCACCTCGGAAAACGCGACGACTCAATTGAACTGGCCACTTATACCGTTTTCTGTTCTATGCTCCTAAATCTAGACGAGGTGATGTCGAAGCAATGAGCCGTGAACTTGAAAACCGACTCGCAATTAATCGACGTTTCTTCCTCCGTTCGGCGGGCATGGGGGTTGGTGCAGCGGCGCTTGCATCATTGGGAGAGCTGGACGCGGCGGAACAGTCTGCCGGCGGGCAGCTCGGCGTTCCTCATTTTGCCCCGCAGGCCAAACGGGTTATCTATTTGTTTCAATCGGGTGCACCGTCGCAACTCGATCTATTCGATCACAAACCGAACCTGGCCAAATTACAGGGAGAGGATTTGCCGGACTCGATCCGCCGCAATCAGCGGTTGACCGGTATGACGTCTGCTCAAGATCGATTTCCGATCGCCAGCTCCCGTTTCAAATTTGCTCAGCACGGTGAAAGTGGCGCATGGGTTAGCGAGTTGTTGCCGCAGACGGCCAAGATGGTCGACAAACTTTGTTTTGTAAAGTCAGTGCATACCGAAGCGATAAACCACGACCCGGCAATGACCTTCTTCCAAACGGGATTTCAATTAGCGGGGCGGCCGAGCATTGGGTCTTGGCTGTCTTACGGTTTGGGCAGCGAAAACAAGGACCTTCCGTCATTCGTTGCATTGGTTTCGGGAAGCGGCGGACAGCCATTGTACGATCGGCTATGGGGTAGCGGTTTTCTCCCTTCCAAATATCAGGGCGTTAAATTCCGATCGAGTGGTGATCCGGTGCTCTATTTGGCAAACCCAAAGGGAATTGCGGACAGCACGCGTCGGCGATTTCTTGACGACCTGTCCCAGCTAAACGAACTCAACGGCGACGAATTTCAAGATCCCGAAATCGCAACTCGCATCGCTCAGTATGAGATGGCCTATCGAATGCAGACGTCGGTGCCCGAGTTGGCGGATCTATCCAACGAGACGGCTGAGACGCTGGAATTGTACGGCGAAGACGCGAAGACTCCAGGTACTTTCGCTGCCAACTGCCTGTTGGCCCGCAGGCTCGCCGAACGCGGCGCCAGGTTTATCCAGCTCTTTCATCGCGGCTGGGACCAACACACTCAGCTCCCCGAAAAAATTGCCATTCAGTGCAAAGACACCGACCGGGCATCTGCCGCATTGGTACTCGATCTAGAGCGGAGAGGACTGTTGAAGGACACTTTGGTCATTTGGGGCGGAGAGTTTGGCCGCACCGTCTATTGTCAGGGCAAACTCACGCACGAGACTTACGGCCGCGATCACCATCCGCGTTGCTTCACGGTGTGGATGGCGGGAGGTGGAGTCCGACCAGGTGTTACCTACGGAACTACGGACGACTTTAGCTACAACGTCGCCTCGGACCCCGTATCAGTTCACGACCTACACGCCACAATGCTGCACTGCTTGGGAATTGACCACAAACGGCTCACCTTCAAGTTTCAAGGACGGCACTATCGATTGACCGACGTTCATGGGACTGTCGTCAAAGAGCTAGTTGGCCCAAGTCTAGCGAAGCCACTCCTTGAATCCCAGTGACGTCTGGGGCATACGCGAAATTGTACATCAGGAAAACGAACGCGGTTTTATCCAGTTTTTTTCCCCTTCGCTTCCTCGACTGCGGCATCAACAAATGATGATGAATACGGAAGAAACTTGAGCTGTTTGTATAGAGCTACCTTTCGTTTGCTTGGTTGGAGATACGATTCGACGAATTCGTCGTCGTAAAATCCGAATCCGAAGTTGTGCGTGAACTGGCTCGTTGTACTCCATATACTTCTTTGGAATGGCACCGAAGTTTGTATGCGCGACCCAAATAGATACGACGTCACGATCTTCACGTTGAAAGTGCGGACCGTCGTACATCCCCATGCTCTTTCCTTTTCTAAAATGCGATTTGCTCGCACCAAACAACGTGCGTCAATACGCCAAATGGAGTCGAAGTGAAACGCCGAGGGCAGCTCTCACTCGGATTATAGTGAGTTCGTGACGGCGAGCCAGCTTTCTTTCGCTGCCTCTCCTTTCCAAACGCGTCGCGGACTGACGAATCACTCGCAAGATGCCTTTCTGCGTTCCGTCCAGCTAGGGATAGGCATTGATGCAGGTAGCGGACGCTGGAGCCACTGAGATGCCGACAACTCTGAAGAATGCCACCAAGCAGTAAGTATAAGCACGCAACCTCTCTCACGGACCGAGAAGCGAATGTCAGACTACCGTTGCAAAGTGGCAACGTTGGAAGGGACGAGTTCCAATTGAAAACCTTGACCGCCCAGCGATTCGAGAATTCCTAAACTGGGTTTATGACCGAGCAGTAGCTGGCGGCGGTACGAACCCGGGTCGCACTTCCAACAAAGCTCGCACGCATCTGCGGGCTGTCATTTCATGGGCTTGGGAAAACGACATCATTGAAATGCCGCCACGCTTTCCGAAGCCGGTGGCGTACAACAACATTGCTGGAAGACGTTACCTGACGAAAAAGGAACTCAATGCTCTCTACTTTGCGACTCATGAGCTGAGGCGTCCAAGGAGTTGGACGAACTGCGTTGCCGTAGGACGCTACTGGCGGGCAGCGTTAGTTGTCTTTTTCAACTACGGTCTCGATACAGGAGTCGTTTGGGGAACGACTCCCGCTCACGAGCCGATCTTGTGGCGGCATGTGTGCGGAAGTAGGCATGCACCAAATCGCTTGCTGAAGGAACAGTCAAGGTGGGGCCCTTGTCGTCTTCGACGATTTCGACCATCCGATCGCCGAGAAACGAAGGCGATTATGAGCTGGAAGGAAAGGGGAATATTCCCAAAAACCGCGGCTGCCAGATACCTCGTTCGCCGCGCTTTCGCTGTGATTCGGTCACTCCCGCTTCCAGCAATCCGGCTTCAAGCAATACTGACTTCCCTCGGGGCGTTTGCTCGCCCCGAAGACTTCGTCCGCCGGTCGTTGTACAATCGTGTCCATGAAAACGATCATTCGCTTCGTGACCGGCTTGTTATTTCTCACCGGCATTTTGTTTCTTGCATGGCTGACGCGCGAAAACAGTCGTTTGGCCGATGACGTATCG
>JBLHLE010000163.1:0-9671 GCA_047620805.1 Pirellulaceae bacterium | reverse complement strand
AGTGCAAGGTTTGCCACCCTAAGCAATTCACTGAATGGTCGCGGTCGATGCACGCCTACTCGCAACATAGTCCGATCTTCGAGGCATTCAACCTCACATTGGTCGAGCGCACAGCGGGGACGATCGGAACCTTCTGTTCTCGTTGTCACACTCCGATTGGAACCGCCTTGGGCGAAAACGAATCGGTGCGAAACATACATCGTTCGCGAACTTCGATGGAAGGCGTGACGTGTATCGTATGTCATCGTCGAAAATCGGGGCATTACAAATCGAGTGGCCGGGTGGTCTTCCAACCTGGCGGATTGATGGACGGTTGTATGTACGGTCCGTTTGAGACGGCGACGTCCGCTGAAGCTGGCTCCCACAAATCCAGCAATTTTCCGTACATCAAGTCTTCGCAGTTCTGCGGCGAATGTCACGACGTCACATCCCCAACGGGATTGAGACTCGAAGAAGCCTACAGCGAATGGGTCAACAGCCACGCGGCCAAAAAGGGCATCACCTGTCAAATGTGCCACATGGGCCCCGTACAAGGTACGGCGATTCCCGACAGCCATCGTCCAATGGGTTATGTGGCGGTGGTTCCCGGTATGCCAAAACACAAATTGAAACTGAGACCGCTTTCGAATCATACGTTCGCAGGTCCGGATTATTCGATGCTGCCGGATACGGAATTCCCGCTCAAGCGAGACTGGATGTACGAGGTCGATTATCGCAACCCAGTGAATCTCACTCCATATCAGCAGAAGTCGCTGCGCAACCTCCGTCGCGAAAATCAAGAGCAGCTGCGTATTTCGACGGCAAAACGTTTGGAGCTGTTAAGCAGCGCGGCGCGGTTGCGAGTACAGATTCCAGCTTGGGCCCAGGCGGCCGGCAATGCCACGATTCGCGTCGATGTGCAGAGCATCCTGAGCGGTCATAGTTTTCCAACCGGATTCACGGCCGAACGTCAACTCTGGGTGCACGTGCAAGTCGTCGATCCGTTTCAGCGAGTTATCTTTGAGTCGGGGGACCTGGATCACAACCAAGACTTACGCGACGACCACAGCCATGAAGTGCTGAGCGGCAAGACCAAGTACGACAAGCATCTGTTGAATTTTCAAAACAAGTTTACAACTCAAGTCCATCGAGGCTCGGAACGTTCGGTCGTACTTTCCGTGAATCGCGATCTTCAGCCCGTCAATGTGCTTCGTCCGGCGACGGGAATTTCGTCTTCATTCGGACGGCCATTTTCGTTCCGCATTGCCAAGGGAAGCCTGGCGCCTCTAACGGCTCAAGGCCAAGACTATCCGGTCGATTTCCCCAACTACCCAGGCTACTACAAAGTATACGTAGCATTGAAATTCCGTCACCTTCCACCCACTTTGCTAGATCACATCGGCACTCCCCACCTCAAGCACCTGCTAGAAGTCGTAACGCTCGATACCTTTGATGGCACTATTTGCGTAAAGCCCTAATTTTCCATTCGTAGCCACATTTCATGATTTACACACGTTCCTTGTCGATAGCTCGATTGGTCGCGGCAACCTGTTGGTTGTGGTTGGCTGGTGTTATGTTGGGGCAAGACAGTATCGTGTTGGGGCAAGACAGCGCCGCCTTCCCAATTAACGACTCCCCAGTCCCTCAAGCGGGTGACTTTCCGGCGCTCCCTCCGGATCCCAACGAAGCCGGACTGTCGCCGCTCCAACCACTAAATGAGGAGCTTTATTTTCACGGCGGCTCGTACTTGTACAACCCCGAAGGCGACCGACTCGGATGGCCGTCTGAACACGCGAATGTCCATTTCGATCACTTCCGTTTGCCAGAAGGCTATCCCGCTCCCGAACCATTTACGCTGTTCTCCGATTTCCTCGGCGCCGATCCCGTGGCCTATCACCCTAACGAAGATGGCGGCTACTCCATTGAACCCCGTTTCGTTGCCTACGGCCGCCATTCATTGTTCGGCTTCGGCTACGAAGAGAATAGTATTCGCCGCGATGCGATGGGTCATAATCTGCAGTTGGAATTCGATCTGCGACTGACTGGAACGGAGCGTTTTCACGCTCAATACTTGCCACTTGGGCCAGCCGGAACTGGCGGTTCGTATTACCAGTTCTCGAATCCCGCTGGCCACGTCAACAACTCGACCGCCGAACCGTCGCGCTACTGGTTCGAGGGCGAGTTGCACAGCATGATAGGCATCGACCACGATCCGTTCGGAGCCTTGGACTGGAATTTCGTCGCGGGTAAATTCCCTTTTGCCTTGCATAACTCACTTCTAATGAGCGACGACATTATCGGCGTCGTCGCCAACAAGAACACGAATTTCATCGGAAACCTGAGCAATGTCAATGTTCAGTGGTTCTTCGGAGCGAACGACGTCGACGCTTTCCCGACATCCGAAGCGCAGCTCAGCGGTGTCCATATCAGCGCCGACCATCGCAAGATGTTCTACGA
Source organism: Pirellulaceae bacterium (assembly GCA_047620805.1). Taxonomy (GTDB): domain Bacteria; phylum Planctomycetota; class Planctomycetia; order Pirellulales; family Pirellulaceae; genus JBLHLE01. The sequence goes on along the minus strand of JBLHLE010000163.1, from coordinate 7,235 downwards.
AATGACGTATGCGTTTGTCGATCACGATCAGGATCCAACTCGCAACACGCATTACGCTGCGATCAGCCGCACTGCATCAATGGGGCCGATAACATTTGCAACGCGCGCCATGTTCCTTTGGGGCGACGAGGGAGGAGCGGGCGACGCCCAATTGCTCGTCCTCGAATCTAACAAAACGAAACACTTTGAGCACCACCCGTTCGATATCCAATACGGAGTTTTTTATTGCAACGCATTCCTCGCTACCGAAGGGTGGCGTCCGATTAGTGGCGGCAATTTGAACCGCTTGCGTGTGAACTTTGAAGTTAATCCACTACTGCGAATCGCGGCGGTGCCAAGCGGCGTGGAGAAGTGGGGTGTCGCCTTGGGAGTGCAGTTGTTCCGTCATCACGAAGACGAATCGTTCATCCCCGAGGTCGCAGTCGAAGGCCCGGACGGCGACACTGTTCTTGGCGTCGGCCTGCGTTACCTTCGCAAAACTGGGCCGCAGTCCTTCCTGGAAATCCTCACTCTCTATAACGAGTCCAATAACTCCGCATACGACCGCCTAGGATTCTTCGGCGGCCACACAATCATCTTCTAACTAATCGCTCGGTATCTCGGCCGTCGCTTTCGCCGGCGGTCGCCTGTCCAAAAACAAATCCCCCGGTCGCTGTGCAACCGAGGGATTTCCGACTAGCTACTTGGACTTCTGCTACTTGGACTTCTGCTACTTGGACTTCTGCTACTTGTTCGCAAGGGCGTCGCGAATCTGCGTCAGCAGAACGACTTCGTCGCTTGGCTTGGGATCTTCTTTGGGCGCTTCTTCCTGTTCACCTTCCATGCGTTTCTTGGCAGCATTCATGGCTTTGATGACCATGAAAATTGCGAATGCTACGATCAAGAAGTTGATGACAACGGTGGCAAACGTACCGTAGTTGATCGATACGGCAGGCGTAACTTCCTTGGCACCGTCCATAACAGCTGCTGCTAGTGTGTACTTCATATCGCTGAAGTCTACGCCGCCGATGATCGCGCCAATTGGAGGCATGACCACGTCGGCCACAAATGACTTGACAACCCCGCCAAACGCGCCGCCGATCACAACGCCAACTGCCATGTCGACTACGTTTCCACGCATGGCAAATTCTTTAAACTCTTGGATCATTCCCATAACAAACTGGCCTTTCTTCTATTCAACTAGAAAATGTGCGTCCCAACCGCGCGTGCCACGCTCAAGCGTGCATTTAGCTGTCGAAACCCATTAGGAAATAATAAATATAGACAATGAATCTAAGTCCAAGCGTTAGGGTGGCGATATTGCTCGTTTACGCCAAGAGAATAGTAAGCATGGACTACGTCAAATACCGGCCGCCAAATAAGAGAGATGGAACTTTCCCGCCCCTCCAAAAAAGGCTCTATAGAGGAATTAGTGGGTAATTTCAGGCGCGACAGTGATTGGCGATGTATCGCATTTGTTTTTCGCCTCCCACGTCCCTGAGCGAGTCATTGGTGGGAGTGGGAGGCGAAAAAATGCAGCTGGTTTGGTGGTTCGGTATCTCTTTGGTTGTGAGCAGTGTCGCCGTCGTGGCGAACGATAGGCAACGCGTCCTGATCCACTCGTCGATTCGCCCCGCGTTCACTGCGGGACGCAAAGAAAAAAGGGGACGACAATGTCCCCTTTTCTTGACTAGTTCTCGTTGTTTGCTGCGCGAATTATCTCGTCCAGTTAGCCAGAATATCGGCGGCTAAATCATCTGAGATTTCGGCGTCGTCGGCAGGAACGTCCAACACCAGCGCGGCGGAGCCCTTCCTAGGAGTAACGGCGGTTTCAACAGGCGGAATGGCCACGGGTTCGGTTTGAACAATATCCTCGCCTTGAGCGTCTGCCAATCTAGAACTGCCGCGGGAGCGGTCGAGCAAAATGGAGGCGATCGACTTTGCCGGACCGGTTGAGAAACCGTTGGCGTTGATGTGGTTGATCAAGACCAATGCGTCGATTGGCGACAGGCGTCCGTCACCGTTGACATCGTGGAAGTTGTCCACGACATTTGTCGTTCTGCCTGCCACGGACTTATTGATAGCGTTGACTAGGTTGAGCACATCCAGCGTTGTGATTGACTGATCGGCATTAACATCCAGGGCATTCTTCGCGTTCCGCCGTACGCCAGCGCCGATGGCCAACCGGTCATTACTAAACGTCATGCGTGTGCTGGGCACGACTTCGCCCGAGCTTTGCAGCGATGTCTCTCGCAACGGCAGGTCATCGGCGGGGTCGCTGCGGAAATTGACAACACCCGCTGCAATTGCGGTAAACGTCACTTCATAGATGAGCACTGGTGCAGTGCCAACTGCTGCCAAACCATCGTGGATCGCTCCCGCTTCGTCGATTACGCCAGCTGCCGTTTGAGCGTTCCGGCCATTGGTGAATCGGTCGTTGAAAGCAATGTTACCGGGCAGCGTTCCGTCACTCCCAACCATGACCAAAGTGTTGTCGAACAACAAGTCGGAATAGAAGGAGAAGACGCCGTGGTCGGGTGCGAAGGGTTCGCGGAGGTCTTCAGCGTAGACGCCCACGTTGAACGTATCACCGACGGCGACGGCACTAATAGGAATTCCAGCCGTGTCGGTGACTACAACAGTCACAGCAACCAAGTCAGGTTGTGGCAGGATGCCAAGTGTAATCGAACCGAAGTCGATTTGCTCGACATTCAACGACGTATTGGGAACCGTGGGTCGATTGAGTGCGGATTCGTGTTCGGGAAGCACGTCGGCAGGATCGGACGCGAATGTGACCAAACCAACTTGCTCGGCTGTGAATGGTACGCTAAACAGGATCACGGGATCGGCACCGAGTGGCGATGCTGTGACAAAATCTTGGAACGCTCCGCTTTCATCCAACAAGCCAGTAATAGCGGGACGGAAGATTTGAGCAGCCGGATATTCGGGGTTAAAAGTTACTGACCCTGCGACCGAAACAACATTGCTGTCGTACAGTACATCGAAATAGGCCGAATACACACCGCGATCAAGTGGCGGGATGAACCCACGAGGATCTTGCACAGTGGCGTTGAGCAACACTGTCTGGCCAACAGTCAGCGGGCCAGTGATTAGATTGCCGTCCAAGTCGGTAACTGTAAACGAGATGTTTAGTTCGTCGTCGGCAGTCGTGTCTCCGACCTGCAAAGTCACTTGACCCGAGTCCGTGTTGCCTGCGCTGTCGCGAACGGTGTACTCGAATTGGTCGGTGCCATTAAAGTCAGCATTCGGGGTGTACAGTAGGCTTTGCGAGCCCACGCCAATCGTTATCTGCCCACTGGATGCGGGAGTGAACGAGCTGATCGAAATGGGCCCGTCGATCCCCGCAAGGTCGTTGGAAAGAACGTCGAGAATGTTGGAGATCGAGTCGGCAGCGACCCGGAACGTGTTGTCCAATACGATCGGCCCGTCGGCCAATGTGACGTTAACAGTAACCATACCGGTGGCCAACGATCCACTCGAATCGAGAATCTGGTAAGTGAAAGTATCTTCGCCAGTGAAGCCGAAGGGGGGTGTGTAACGGATTTGATCATCCGACGTGTCGGTGAAAGTACCGTTATTGTCGAGTGAAATGAATCCGCCCTGAGTAGTTATTTGAGGATCCGGTGGCAACAGGAACAATGAGTTACCGGCACCGAAAATACTCGGAACGTCGTTGGCCAACACGTCCAGCCCATTTTCCATGGAGTCAATTGCGACAGAGAATGTATCGTCGCCGGCAACTGCCCCTGAACCGAGAATGAACACCACATGGTCTTCGACTTCGCCGCTGAGAGCCGCGCCGGTGGGAGCGAGTCCAGACTGGCTGGAGTAACGGAAGCGACCATAGGTAATGCCAGTATTGGCCGAAGCCGGTACGGCAACATCGATATTATGAACGCCGGGTCCCAACAGTAGATCCGTCGCAATTTGCTCGCTATCGTCCCAAATGCCGTTGCCGTTGAAGTCGATCCAAGCGTTGAGGAAGCCTGCGGCGTTGTCGCCATTGGATACCGTCACCTCTAAGGTCCCAGTTGCTCCAGGAGCGAATGGAACGATAACGCGGACGCCATCTTCATCGTCTGCGTTCGTGTTGTCGTCGGTCGCGATAGGTTGGCCGTCTGCTTCGCCGTCAACTCCAACTCCGCCATCTTCGATCGGACGTCCCAAGTGGAAGCCGGCGAGGATGCCGTGAACCGGACCGTCGTCGGCAATCAAGGTCGGGTAGGGGGAAGGAGCATCGCCGTAATCAAATGCCGGAATAAGGCCAAAGTGGATTCCCTCCTGCGAAGGATCGGCCGTCATGTCCAGCGTATACAAACCTTCAATTGGCGTGGAAATAGTCCAACCGGGTTCGAGAATCAAACGAACTACTTGACTGCCACCTGGCACTTCGGGAATGTGGTAGCGTCCGAAATCATCGGCGATCGACGCCGGTTCACCCAAGCCAATGTGACCATCGTTGTCGACATCGACATAAACCCAGGCACCTGCGACGTATGGTTCGTCGATGTCTCGCATGCCGTCGCCGTTGAGATCGCTGAATACGTATCCGCTAACGCCCGGTAATCCGCCGTCGGTCGGAAGACTTGGATCGATGGGAACATCGCCCGTGCCAAAGAAGTTAACGCGGTAACTGTCGATCGTGCCAGTATCGATCCCGATCTGATCGCTGAGTTTGAGCGTCCAAGTCCCTTGCGAGGACTCGCCCCAAGATCGCGCGGAAGTCAACGTTTGACCGATAATGGGACCGGGTACCAAACCGAATGGAAGGATGTGACTGGTAGTCATAACCGACTGAGTTCCCGACGGTGACGTCAGCACGACTTCGATGTCCGTGGGGTACGTGTGAGGTAAGTTGAGGTCGAGCTCGATCCATTCAAGGGAAATGTCCTCTGCGACATCAAACGTCAGAGTGACTCCCGTCAGATCGTTATCCGGAATCGCTTGCCCAACTACGATGTCACCTGTTCCCACGGTAACTTCCGGGTCGACGTTGACCCAGTTTTGAGCCAGTGCAACAACGGCGGGCGCGTCAATGGCACCGAATCCGTACTTGTGATTTACCGAATAGCCAGCGCCGTTGGTCGTCCAATCCGTATCGGTGGGGTCGTTCTGCCGCGCCGAATTGACTAGGACGTGTTGGACGTCCCGGTGCGTTAGATTTGGATTGGCTTCCAGGGCCAACGACAGAATCCCCGAGACAAATGGTGTCGCCGAAGATGTTCCACTAAATTGCGAAGTATAATCCAGATCGATGAGGGCATCGTCATCCGACGCATTCGCGACCGTGTTGTATCCGTCTGAGCCAACAAGATCGGTCGTCACAATTCCACCTGCCGATGGGCCCGCGACCGCCGAGACACCTAACGAATGGGCTGTCACCAGAATTGGTGCCCCCGGTTCACTGTACTCCGCTTGAACGCCATCGTGTCCAATCGCCGCGACCGCAATCGTGTGGCGAGAGTTCGCCCATTCATCGAAGTTCACTTCGTCGCCGAACAGTTTGCCGTTGCCGCCAGCCCACACGTAGATACTTCCCAAACCGCCGCGACCCGTCGCCACTCCCTGTTGTATTGCGGCTAAGGTGAGAGGCGTAATCTGGGAAATGTCGCCGATATCCGGTGGACCCCAACTGGCATTGTAGATGTCTATCTCTTGGCCTTCGTGAGACAGTGCACTTGCCGAAATCGAATCGGACAAACCACCCACGAATTGAATTCTGACACCCGCCAGTTCCGCATTCAATCCCGCGCCCGCGACGCCCAGGTTGTTGTTACTGGCTGCCACCGCAACACCCGCAACCGCCGTGCCATGACTTTCGTTAAGCAAATCCACGGGAGCTGGATCTGGATCGTTGTCGGCATAGTCGAAACTCAAATCCGCTCGATATTTTGGCGCCAAGTCGGGATGCGTATACTGCACGGCATCATCCAACACGGCCACAACAACGCCCGACCCCGTGGCCAAATCCCAAGCCGCAACGAGACCTGCATCTTCGCCTGCTATGCCACCTGATTGACCCGTATTCTCCAAGTGCCATTGCGCCGGAAACAGCGGGTCATTGGGAACGAATCGGCGAACTATCTCAGCGGGAACGTCGGGATAGAAGTATTGGATTCCGGGGTGACTATCTAACTTGCTGACGATGCCCAGCGGTGCCCCTTTGGGACTGGCCTGGATCGACGAGATATCGTAGATGTAAGTGTTCGGAATCAAATCGGTCGGCCACAACTCGGTACCGAGATGCGCTTCCAATTCTTCCCGAGTCGTCGTATCGAAAGCCTTTACGATCCACTGCGACGACGCGTAGAACTCTTCGTCGGTATATTGTTGTAAATTCGAAGCCTGTTGGAATGCCTCGTCTAAGGCCAACTCGTTGTGTGCGATGATCGAAGGGTGCAAATTGACTTGAACGCCCGCGCCCACGTCCGCAGCGTGATTCGGCCGCGGGGCATCGACCCCACCGTCGGTGCCGCCAACGTCACTCCCCACAGCCAGCGGAGTAATGTCCCCATCGCCATCGGCGACCGTCGCCAACAAGCGACGATCTTCGAGCGTCTCCAGCTGAAGACTTAACCGCTTTGCGCGAAGAGTTTTCTTCTTAGTTCTCGAAAGAGAACGTGCAGCTCGATTGAATTTCACGACGAGTTCCTCTTTTGCAGTTCCGGTTGCCGTTGTGGCTTGGACGCATTGAAAGCCAATTCAGTTCCCATCCGGGTGGCTCTGATTCACCCTTGAAACTGATCGATTGTGTTAAGCTAAGCAGAAACGGTAATTTGCGTTGCTTAAGCTCGATTATAAGTAGAGCGGAATTTGAGTCAATTCTGTGCTTTGCGAAGATGTCAAGAGAGTGGTGCGCGGGGTCGGCAAAATAGTGATTGCCGCGCGGATTGGCACAAGGAGAAGCAGATAACCCGCATAATCCGCACAATCGGTAGCTCGGAAAACGGGGCCCGTTAAAAAAACTGGGGCAATTCGATGATGGTTGAGACGAAATTCGAGACGAATACTGGCAATTGACGTCAGAATTGGCCACAAGTGATGACTTTGGCGACGAACTAATGCCTTCCGCGCACGGCAGCCGCCCTTCGAGATTCGCTCCAAAGACCTCGTTCTACGAAATTGCGATCACCTTACGAATTGGTGTCCCACAACGAATAGCCGAAAATTCGCAGGCAAGACATCACAGCTATTACGGTGAGTCCTTGCGAGAGTGTGAGACTGGATTCTCAGAG
>JBLHLE010000162.1:0-9739 GCA_047620805.1 Pirellulaceae bacterium | reverse complement strand
TTCGATTTCGCCACCGCCCGCAATATTCCCCAAATTCAAAAGGCGAAGCTCCTTGAACTCAAGGAACTCACCGACGTGCTGCGTAAGCAAGGGTGTGCTTTGAAACGACAAGACTTCCAGTTTTTTGCAAAGCTTCAAGTGCTTTAGTCCCGATCCTGTCACTTTCGTTCCATGCAGCGACAGAGTTTTTAATTTCGTCATCCGTCGCAAGTGAACCAAGCATCATTTCGCGACGAGAAAGGATTTCAAGTCGAAGTACGCGGGAGTTGCGGCGACGGATGTTTTGTGTGCGAGTTTTCATGGTTTTGCTCCAGATTAGTGGTGATTGTTATCGTCCCACTAATGAGATTGCCGGGAGCTACGATGTACCGGACAAGAAAAACCAAAGAAACTGCAAGTCGTTATAGTTAAGCGACTTGCGGCACTCGAAAGACCGCGAAATGCGTTAAGGAGTGTTTATGGATTAAGAAGCAATCACCAAAAGACGAAAGACAAACTAATTTCGAGAGCCATAGGGTTAAAATCACAAACGATGCGGGCGGGGCTCACAAGTGAGTCACCTCCAAATTCACAATCTGGTTTGGGATTTGATTCTTAGATTTCGTTTGTCCTTTGTATTTCGATTTTTGTCTTTCCCCATGTCTCAATCCGTCGGGCTGAGAAGTTAGCCCTGGCCCCGCGCGATCATTTGCTTTCGATACAGTACAGTCGCGTGTCTGTTCTCAACAGCAGCTTGTTGCTGGCAATGGCGGGAGTCGCCATGCATAACTCATCTTTGTCGAGTGAGTTGCTGCGGAGGATTTGGAATTCACGGCCTGCTTGAATTACGAAAGTGGTTCCGTATTCATTGAGGCAATAGATGTTTTTGCCGTCGGACCAGGGCGAAGCAGTAAAGGCGCGACCATCTGGAATCCGCTTCTTCTCATACACCTCTTCTCCCGACTTGGCATCGAAGCAGGCAAAGAATCCGCGGTCGTACAGCACGTATAACAAATCGTCCACGACAATCGTCGACGGGTTGTAGGGGCCAGCTTGTTTTTGGCACCAGGCAATGTGCTGATTGGATGTTTCGTCCGCCGCCAGCGAAATGTCGCCTTGAGCGCCAGGTCGCAACGCAAAAACAGGTTTCTTTCGATCGAGTACATAACCCGAGCTCACATACAACAAACCATTGGCAGCGTACGGCGTCGCGATCGTTATGCTGGAGCCACCGCCGAATTCGTACAGGAGATTGCCTTTAATATCGTACGATCGAAATTTACCCGTTCCTGGAGTTATGATTTCCGTTCTCTGATCGTTCTCCCAAACAAACGGTGTTGCCCAGTTGCTCTTTTCGTCACGGGCAACACTCCAGATCGTGTTACCGTTGGACTTGTCGATCGCCATCAGTGTCGAATCTTCATCGTTATCATTGACGATGTAGATCCGGTCGTCGTGCAAGGTCGGCGATGCGGCAGTGCCCCAGTCATAGCGCGTGTTCAGGGCGTCGAATTCCTTCTTCCACTTCTGTTCACCGTTCATGGTGAAGCAGAACAGTCCCAGGTTGCCAAAGTAGGCGTAGACGTGTTGTCCATCTGTGACGGGTGTTTCCGAAGCATATGAGTTCTTAATATGCAGAGACTTTTTTGGTTTTCCGATATGAACTTCGCGGCGCCATTGTTCTTTGCCATCTTTGAGACTGAGGCAGAGTACAACCCAATGGTGAACCGAATCCGACGGATTTTTGCGATTGCCGCCGAAATAGAGACCTCGTTTCGCGACCGCGGTTTCGCCTTCGGTCACGACGGTCGTCAAGAAGATCTTATCGTCCCAAACGATCGGACTCGACCAACCTCGTCCGGGCACGTCGACTTTCCACGCTACATTTTCTGTGGCCGACCAATCTTCAGCCAACGTCGATTTTGCAGCAACGCCTCTCGAATCGACACCTCGAAATTGTGGCCAATTCTGTGAATCGCCAAACGCAGACAGGCCAATATTCATTGATGTTAGCAGGACAATGACGAAGTATTTCATGTTGCTGACCTTGATAAAACTGCTGTTTTGATTGTGCCATGGCTAAAGCCGAGGCTGACCAAGAAGCTCGAACTTACGCGGATAGATGATAGCAACCTTTTGGCGGCGACGCGATCAAGCCGAAATGTCGATTTTGGAGTTTGGTTTGCTGGCTTTAGTCACGTTCGACAAATTCGCTCAGGATCACATCTACGTCGTCCTTGTTTTCAAACGGAACCAGGGCACTTAATTCAGTGTAGCCGATCTTCATTTTCAGAACGTAACAGTACTTTGCCTTGGTCCAAGTGAAACTCTTAACTACATTCCAAGGGTAGAGGAAAATTGCGGAATAGATCATTCCGTTTCTGCGAATCTCCATACTCTTAACCGTGAGACGCCACCACAAGAGGACTGAGACAAATGTCATCGCGGCAACCGGTACGACAGTTACTGCGAAGATCCCGACTCGAAAAAACCATCTCATCTCCGGCCAAGTCGCATCACTGAACGCCTGCTTGGCCATCAGAGGCAGGAGCGAATTGGCGCCGAACCCAATACCGATTAGACACATCAGCAATACCAGTCCGTTACTGAACCCACCACCCACGCGGTTGAAACTCGCATTTTCTATTAACTGGTCGCCCGCAGTTCTCTCCAACCTCATTCGACAACAGCAAAGTATCACCACCACAAGGAGCGCCACCGCAATGTTAACGTATAGACTGATGATAAGTTCATCTCGCACGCGTGGCGACTGCGCGCGAATTATCGGGGCCAGTAATGCACACAGGACACATATAACGAGCGCGGCGGTGGCCATGGACCGCAATCCAAAGCGTACTCGAGAAGGAGTTGGAGAAGTTGCTTCCATGTCGCGGCTTATCAGATGACTTAGGGATGCCATGCGCAGAATGATCTTACCAGTTTGGAAAGGGTCTTGAAATTACAGTGCAAAATGGCATGATTTTATGGCAATGGCGTGAGGGGTATGGTTCAATATGACTCTGACGGATTAGATGGCCAACCGCGTTCTGGAGTTGTTTTCGATGCATCGGGCGTTCGCCTCTGGCGTCCTGAAGTAAAACATCAGCGCGGATGACTAAGCCAGGTCATCGCTTTAGACGACGATTGTTCGTGGAACAGATAGCATACGCCAAGACTTGGAGATACACTGCATGTCGCGTGATTCACGCTGGTCCTACCGCAGCGCCAACAGATTCCGTAGGCTTCAACTGGAAGAATTCGAGACACGTATCTTGCTTGCCTCAGTCCCTGTTGCCAGCAGCGATACATTTGATGGCGTCCAAAATCGAGTGTTGAATGTCGCCGCTCCAGGCCTGTTGGAGAACGATCAAGACGCGGATCAAGACCCACTGACCGCCGAAATCGTGACCGACGCCACTCGCGGTTCGGTCTCTGTTAATCCCGACGGATCGTTTCAATACACGCCAGATTTAGGTTACGTTGGTCCCGATTCGTTCACATATCGCGCGGTGACTTTGAATCCTTCTACTGTTTTCACAATCGACCAAAGTCGGTCGTCGATTCATCTAGACGCAACGCTGGGCACATCGTTCGGTTCGGACAGCGACGACGATTCGTCTTCCCTCACCGGGACGATTACCAAGCGTCTGACGCCAAACGAAAGTCCTTTCAATGAGATTCATATCACGGACTTCGACATGGTAGTTGCCGATGGATTATCGCTTAACTTCCGCTTTGCTTTCGGGCTGGCGGGACTAGATATCGACCTCCCAGCAGACCCGAGCCCCAATCCGCAACTGCAGCCGTTTCGCCTTACGATGGTTAATCCCGGTGAGGCGGCTCCCGTAGTAAACGGGGATTTCAATCAGGCGAACAACCAATTGATGCTCGCAGGTATCATAGATTTGGACGCCACTGGACTCGCCGATGGCCAGATCCCCGAGGGGCCAACCCCGTTCAACATTGACAACGCGGTGACGGATTTGATGGGTAGCGCAGTGCAAAACGGCGCCACCATTACGATCACTTCACCGCTCGCATTTTCCGGCACGTTTGAAGCTTCCGGAAATACCATCGATGTGGTGGTGACAGGCAACCTTGTTGCGACAGGAAATGTCGTTACTGAACCGGAGTATTCGGCACCCACCACGGTATCTATCGACGTCATCGATACCACTCCTCCGACAGTTATCGATGTAACGTTAAACGCAATTCACAGCGATCCTGCCAACTTACCCAAGGGCGCGCAACCAACGAGCTGGGATGAGCAAAGGTCTGACATCAATTCTATAACAATTAAGTTTAGCGAACCTATCCAAGCGGCTTTCTTCACTGACATTGAACTCAAGAATCTGGGAATCGACGCGCCCAACGACCCCGACGCGATTATCACTTTCGATCCCTTCGACGTGGCCCACAACCGCGACATGATTACAATTCGTTTCCCAACTACCCCGCTTCCCGAGGGGGTCTACCAACTACAAGTGTTTTCGACGATTAGAGATTTTGTGAACTTGAACCTCGATGGAAACGGCGACGGTGTGGGCGATGATACCTTCATATACACAGGTAATGCGACCAATTCGTTCCACCGCATAATAGCCGACTGGAATGGTGACGGAGGCGCTTCCGTATTTGACTTCAGCACATTCGCCTATTGGTTCGGAGTCGCAATTCCAGACGCGCCCAGCTACGTCGACCTCAACGATGACGACGGCGTCAGCGTATTCGATTTCACTGGGTTCGCAGACAATTTCGGACTCGGTGTTGTTTACCCTGTCGCCTTCAGCAACGAACAAGTTGGGTCGAATGGGCATGCCTCTGCAGAGGCCGCGGTGGCAGCGCCGGATCAAATCGAAGGTCACCAATTTGCCGACGACCAAATTGCAAACCCAATCGTAGACTGGCGAACGATGCCAAAAGCCGCGAGGCTGCAACCGGAGATCGGCGACACCAAGGTCGACGAGAGCGTGCTGGAGAATCTATTGCTAGATGAAGCGTTATTCGAGGAAATCGCGGGCGTTTGGAATCGCTAGTTGGTCCTATTCGCCTTCCCAGAAATCGAGCACTCGAGCTTTGTCGAGTACAGGAGTCAGCACTTCGACAAAGGCTTTGTGATCGGCGTGAGGCAGATAAGCAGCGCGATCTTCTTCGGAGCCGAATGTCACCATAAAGCAATGGGTGAATCCGTGGCTGTGTTTTTCAGGGCTGTTATTGATCCCCCACTCAAAACCGCGGATGTTCTCGATTTTGGACGGCAGTGCTGCAAATGCTTCTTCAACTGCCTTCACCTCTTCCGGCTTGGCGCCGTCCTTAAACTTGAAAAATACGGCGTGCTTGAGCTCCTTCTCAATTTCGACGTCACCCTTTTTGCCCCAGTAGTCGACGACGAACACCTTATCCATGTGTGGACCCAGCACGTCGCCGAATGCCTTATGAGCTGCATGCGGCAGGTATGCAGCGCGTCCAGCTTCGTCTTTAAATGTCAACAAGAAACAGTGGGTAAAACCATCGTCAAATCCCTCGGGACTATTATTGGTGCCCCATTGAAAATCGATAATCTCGTTGACCAGCAATGGCAAGCCAACAAAAGCGTCAACAACCGTTTTGATATCTCCCTCGGAGGAAGTTTCTTTGAATGAGAAAAATACAGCATGTCGCAACACTTCATCGGGTCCTTTTTGAACAGCCTCTTCGGCAGGTGGGGCTTTCTCTTCGCCAGGAGCTGCGTCTTCCGGCGCCGGAGTTTCTTCGCGAGCTTCCGGGACAGTAGGTCCAGAGCAGCCAATTAGTGAAACAGTCACAGTTAGTGCCACAATAGAAACCCAGAGGTTTCGATTTGTATTCAGAAGTCTTCTCATCTCGCGATACTCCTTAGGGTTCGTGCTGCGTCTCATTTGCGATTCATGATCGTAAAACACTGACACTGGTGATGCAAGCGGCGTCACTTACTCCTCAGCGACCGTAGATCCCTTGTTTCCTGCACTCAACACTCACAAACTGTAAAACCTATCTGCTATAATTCGGCAACGGTTTGATGGGCTAAGCATCCGTTTTCAGGGAACCGACGCCGTCCGCAGAATGAAATCATAACTCGTCGCGAAGTCTACATGAGCGATACGGAACGCAAGTCGACATGGCCGAAGCCAAAAAAGAACGATGGTCTCCGTTTCGCTTTCGCCTAATGACTTTAGTCTGGCTGACGCTCGTAATAGCGATCGCACTTGGTTGGTGGAGCGAACGCACTCGAGCGCTACAGCTAAAACGAGAACTCATTAAGCAAGAGATGGTATTCGAGGTTTTCAAGGTTAAGCAGTTTGCTGAAATCAGGACCCTGCGTGAGCGAAGTGAGAAACGCGAACGGGAGAATCAAACCTGGTATCAAAACAAGCTGCTAAAGTTACTCCCTAACGCGGAACAACTCGAACTTCGTCCCGTCGTCAAGCATGCCACAATCGACCCCACAGTTGAAAACCTCGACACGGTAAAACACTTCAACTCGATCATAAGTTTGACGTTCACACGCGGCGAACTGACCGGAAACGAAGTTTCACGCCTATACGAAATGCCGCAACTAGAATTGGTCTCCTTTGGTGGCAGCGAAGTTCCTATCGCAACGCTCAAGTTCCTCGCCAGAATCCCACATATTCAGCGTCTACGGCTGAGCGGTTGCGGAATCGATGACGAGAAGCTCGCGTTCATCGCGAATAACACGCGACTTCGGAGCCTGGAACTCTCGCACAATCGAGCAATTACCGACGCGGGATTGAAATCCATTATTCGCATGAGAGGGCTCGAAGAACTCGAAATTCATGCCACCGAAATCACCAACGCCGGACTCGCCCACATCGAGGGCATGACGAAGCTAAAGCGCGTCCGCATCGACCAAACGAAAACGACAGTAGCCGGACGCGAGAAACTCAGCAAGGCTCTGCCCAATTGCCGCATAACGCTAGAACACGTTGGTAATTTGCGGATCGGCTGGTGAGAGATAACTGGCGAGTGATTAATCGATCGACAACAGCTCTAACTCGTCGTGAGTATCAGAAAGAATCCCCAGCCTCATCCCTCAACTCCCGTCATCGTCCTGCCCGTCATCGTCCAGACTCCGATCTCAATTCAGTTGACGAAATATCGACGCGAAAATCACTCTGCCCCACGCCTTCGCAAATTTTTCGCAACGCGGGCGGTAAGTCAATGGCTTCAAGCGATTCAAATCGACTCTCCGAATGACGACCGAAAACGATAAAACGGCATCCGGCAGCGGCGATCGCCTCAATGGCCCGATCGCGGCAATGGGCGTTGTCGTAATACTTCACATCGGCGACGCGAACGATGGTATCGGCGCCGACGACAAATGTACTGCCTGGAAAAACCGCCGCCTGTTGAGAAAATGTAGGCGAACGGGTCAACCACAATCGAACGTCATCCGGAAGCTGTTCGATCCGTTTCTGAACAGTTAAATGATCGAGCGACGGCTTGTCGACGTTGACTACCGAAAGCTCTAGATCCACGGGCCCGCCAAGGATTCTCTCGGCGACCGAAAGCATTTCGCAGTGTCCTTGGTGCAGTGGATTAAACGAACCTGGCATGAGTGCGTTCGGAACAGTTTTGTTTTTGACGTCGAATTTTGCGACGGCGTCTTCTTTGCCTCCGAGCAATTTTTGGAGTGCTGAATCTCGAGACACGTGCGTCGTGCGCGGATCGAGGACGGCTTCGTTCTTGATTGACTCGACAACCGTTTGCAGAAGTCCCACCCAGTTTTCGTCGCTGCGGTTCAACTCAATCTGTGCGGTGACTTGTGTGTTGTAAATCGCAGCCACAATGGTAGACGAGTCAATTTCGGCTAAACCGATGCTTGCGTACTTACTGAGGCCGGGTCGATGAAAATCCCAAGTTGCCAACATCCGGCAAAGCTCGCTGGGATTTCGAGGCAGCCACGTTAGAGCCATAGTTTCAGCGACCGCCTCTCTCGTCTCAAAGACAATCACGTGGGCATTGAGAATAGCGGAAAGCTGTCGTCGCGTTGCTTCGCCGTGACGAGAAACTACGGTAATCGAAAGTGGCGGTATAATTGAGCTCACTAAGCTGGCTTCAGTAAATATCGCTAAAACAAGGGCATAGCGACACCATTCGAGACGCACTAGAATGTGTCGAGTGAATTCTAAACTAAATATCGCGGTCGAACCAAAACCAGTTGTAGTGGGCGCAATTGCTGCTGGAGTTATGTTTGGTCTGGCTTCGGCAATTGGCTATACGATTTCCAACGCCTTTCTGAAGTCAGTTTCTCATCTCGATCCAGTCTTTGTCTCGGCAGTAAAGTGCATTCCTACTCTGATGGTCTGTGCACCTTGGCTACTATGGCGGCGGATGCACGGTATGAAAATTGGATTGGATTCGTCTTTTCTGTGGAAGATCATCGCCGCTTCGACCTTAGCTCAAATCGCTGGCAATGTAGCTTTCCAATGGGCTTTGGGAGTGATTGGGATGGCGATGTGCGTTCCTCTTACCATGGGCACGATCATACTCAGTGGAGCGATGCTAGGCGCGCTGTTTTTGGGCGAACGAGTTGGTCTGCTCAATTCGATTTCGATGATACTGCTAATCATCGCGATCAGTGTTCTGTCGTTTGGAACAGGAGAAGCAAGTCGCTCGGTTGCTGGTACCGACACCTCAGTTCAATTCTGGAAGCTGGCGGCAGCATTCGCTTGCGTTATGTCCGCCGGTCTTTCCTACGGCATTCTCGGAGTGGCACTTCGCTTTGGCCTGAAAGGATCCGGCTCCGCACCGACATTAATGATGGTCGTCGGAATGGTCGGAATTGTGATACTAACTCCCTGGACGCTTTCGACCGTTAGTTACGATACTCTACTGGCAACCAGCAACAGCGATCTCTGGAAAATGGCAGGAGCGGGTATTGGTAACATCTTTGCTTTCGTGGCGCTGACAAAAGCACTTCAATTGACCACCCTGTTGCACGTCAATCTATTGAATGCCTCACAAGTCGCGATGGCAGCGGTGGCGGGAATAGGGCTCTTTGGTGAAGCGGTGTCCATTCCATTGGTTGTTGGCGTACTGCTAACGATCGGTGGACTCACCTTAATGCGGCCGGTGACTCCACAACCTGCTGTTGCCAATCGCAATTGATCTGGCCATCGAAACTAGATTCAGCGCGTGCTAACGAGTGAATTCTTGATGGACTGTTTCGTCCAATCGGCGCGGTACTTTTCTTCTAGCCGATTTAGTTTGTGATCGAGCCAGTCAGCGAAAGGTTGCACAGCGTCCATTTCGATCAGAAGCTCGTGTCGAGTTGAGACGAGCGGGGCAGCCGAATTCTTTTGTTCTCGTGTGATTGCTGACATTTTGGCGATCCTCATCGAGTTGGAATTTATGCCTCGAAATAAGTGCAACCTTTATGCCGGAGTCGAAAACTCCGCAAGCTAGGTCATCTAAGTTATTAATCGGTAACCGTTTGACGCCATGTTGAGAAATAACCTCGCCGAGTGAAATGTTGCACAAGTCGATCACAGTTGTTTCATATTCGCAGCGCTTTTTTGTGGTTGTGTTTCAATGAGTGAAACCGCATTGGTTTGCGGCAGCCGAGACGGAGCGTAAGGTGAGTGGGGAAAGTGGGAAGGCAGCGCAGGCATCGCGATATAGCCAAGGGCCGCCTGGGTTCGCACTAAGGCTTTACTGATAATGAACTTAAGCCGCTTAAGGTTATCGCTAATTGAAGTTGGTGAAAAGCGGTCGCGCCAAG
>JBLHLE010000161.1:0-9742 GCA_047620805.1 Pirellulaceae bacterium | reverse complement strand
CATAAAAAAACCCCGGGATCATTTGAGACCACGGGGGCTTTAGTTGTTACTATTTCGCGAGCGAATTTGCTTAGATAGCGATTCGGTCTTTACCTAACTTAAAGTCGACGACGTAGTCGATGCCTTCGTTGTCGAAGAAATCTTGCGATGCTTGCCCGATAAGCTTATCGAGTTCACCGTCGTGGACGTGTCCAGTAGTGAGCAGGCCGATACGCGTATCGATGTCGCCGCCGCCCGACCAATCGGTGAGCAGTTGTTGCAGGCCGGCATTGTCTAGCGTGGATTGGCCGCCAGCGACAAAGTCGCCGTGCTTACCGCCGTTGACACCGTCTACGCCTAAACCACCAAAGAGAACGTCGAGTCCGTTTTCGCCTTTGAGATGGTCGTTGCCAGCTCCGCCTAACATGATGTCGTTACCCGAACCGCCGTTGAGTCGATCGTCGTCGTCGCCGCCATCGAGATAATCGTTGCCCCGACTGGCGCTCAGCTTGTCGTTGCCACTTCCGCCGAACAGGATGTCGTCGCCGGGTCCGGAGAGCAATTCATCGCTGCCCATTCCGCCGTCGAGATAATCGGCGCCGTCGCGAGTGACGAGAACATCGTTGCCGATGCCACCGTACAGCGTATCATCACCACCGCCACCGAGAATCTCGTCGTTACCTTCGCCACCGAAGATGACGTCGTTGTTCTTACCACCCGATGCGCGGTCGTTACCCGATCCGAGGTCGATGTTAGTGACGATATTCAGGTAGCCGGCCAAACTGACCCAGTCGTTGCCACCGAAGGTGTTGACGAACAGCGTACCGGACGGTCCGATTGGAAGTGGACCATACGTAGTAACATTTGTGCGAATCATAATCAACTTAGCCGCTCTATCGACGGCCATTACGCGAACGCGATCGCGAGCGTCCGATCCGATGAAGTAGAGATCGTCGCCGTCCTTGAAGAAAGGTGTCGAGAAGACGGCCACTGAGACGGTCGCCGACGATGTTTCGCCGTTGCCATCACTGATCGTGTAGGTAAACGAGTCAACTCCTTGGAACCCAGCAGCTGGCATGTAGGTGACATTGTTGCCATTGTTGGCAACGGTACCATTGGTGCCGTCCGTCGCAGTCGTGATGATGATCGTATCGAAATCAGGATCCGTATCATTGTCTAAGACGAATACGTCAACAGGAACGTCGACGGGAGTTGTAATACTGTCGTCAGTGGCCGTCGGTGCCGAGTTTGGAATTACTTCGACCGTCAGGGCAACATTCGCGGATGCGGTTTCACCATTGCCATCACTGACGGTGTAGGTAAAGTTGTCCGTGCCAACAAAGCCGGCGTTGGCCGTGTAGGTTACCGTACCATCGTTGTTGTTGACCACAGAACCATTGGTTCCTTGTGCAACAGCCGTCACGACAAGGGTGTCGCCGTCCCCATCCGTGTCGTTCGCGGTCACGTCAACGATTACTGGATTGGTTTCTTGGGCCAATCCCGAATCGTCGTTAGCAATAGGTGCTACGTTTCCGGTGACCGTAACGGTAACAGCCGCGGTTGCGGTTCCGCCAGCGCCATCCGTTACTGTGTAGGAGAAGGTTTCGTCGCCACGGAGCGAATCGTTGTTGGCGGTAAACGTGAGTGTGCCGTTGTTGTTATTCACAACCGCACCATTGGCTGGCTGTGTTATAGCAGTGACGGTTAACGTGTCGCCATCGACATCTGTGTCGTTACCAATGACATTGATTATCGCCGGTGTGACCTCGAACGTGGAGGCAGAGTCTGCCAGGGCGACTGGTTCATCGTTAACTGCTGTAACTGTGATGGAAACGGTCGCCGATGTAGTGGCATTGTTCCCGTCGCTAATTGTATACGTGAACGAGTCGTTGCCGTTGAAATTGGCGTTCGGCGTGTAGGTGAGCGTTCCATCGTTGTTATCGACTACGCCACCAGAAGCGGCTTGCGTAATCCCGGTAATGGTCAGCGTGTCGTTGTCCACATCATTGTCGTTAGCCAGAACACTTACTGTTACCGCAGTATCTTCATCGGTGGTCGCGGAATCGGCGCTCGCAACGGGAGTGTCGTTGATCGCGTTGATCGTAATCGTGACCGTCGCACTATCTACTCCGCCATTGTTGTCGGTGACCGTGTAAGTAAAGGTGTCAGTACCGTTGGCGTCAGAGTTGGGAACGTAGTCAATTTCGCCGTTGTTGATAGTCGCCACGCCCAAGTTGCCTTGAGTGGCGATGCCGGTGATGCTGACCGTTTCCCCTTGGGGATCCGAGTCGTTCGCCAGGACGTCGACGGTGACGGTTGTGTCTTCGTCTGTACTGGCGGAATCGTCGAGTGCTTCGGGTGGTGGGTTGGCCGTTACTGAGACCGTAACGATTGCTGTGTCAGATCCTCCCGCATTGTCGCTGACCGTGTAGGT
This sequence comes from Pirellulaceae bacterium, assembly GCA_047620805.1. Lineage (GTDB taxonomy): Bacteria > Planctomycetota > Planctomycetia > Pirellulales > Pirellulaceae > JBLHLE01. Next base: position 7,329 of record JBLHLE010000161.1, on the reverse strand, counting down.
AAAAGTATCGGTGCCGTTGAAGCCATTGTCTGGCGTATAAGTGAGCGTGCCGTCGTTGTTGTTAGAGACGCTGCCGTTGTTTGTCGCCACAGCACCAATGGGATCTATGACGAAAAGTGTGTCGCCGTCGATGTCGGTGTCGTTGTTGAGGACGAAAATGATACGTCCTGTGTCCTGAGCCGTGCTCGAGTTGTCGTCCACGGCTACGGGGAGGTCATTGACTGCCGCGATGGTGATATTTACTGTCGCGGTGGCCGTCAGGGTGCCGTCACTTAAAGTGTACGTAAACGAATCAGTACCGTTGAAGTTGGCGTTTGGAGTGTAAGTGAATGTGCCGTCGTTGTTATCGACAACTCCGCCGTTGGCTGGATCCGTATTCCCGACGACTGTCAAATTGTCGCCATCGACGTCAGTATCGTTCGCAATGACATCGAAGGTTACGGCTACGTCTTCATCTGTCGTTGGCGTATCGGTTGCACCGACGGGGGAATCATTGATTGGATCGACCGCAACGGTAACAGTGCCCGTGGCGACACCAGTGTTCCCATCCGTGATGGTATACGTGAACGTGTCAGTTCCATTGAAATTAGCGGCGGGCGTGAACGTGACTGTACCGTCGTTGTTGTTGACAACAGTGCCATTGGTGCCGTTGGTAACTCCATTTACGGAAAGAGCGTCGCCGTCCAAATCCGAATCATTGCCCGTTACGTTGATGATTACGGCGGTATCTTCGTCGGTAGTGCCAGAGTCGTCGACCGCGACGGGAAGATCGTTGACGTTGGTGACCATCACCGTTACGTTGCCGACCGTTTGCCCACCAAAGCCGTCGCTAGCCGTGTATGTGAACGCGTCTGTAACAGCGACATTAGTGTTTGGCGTGTAGGTCACCGTGCCATCGTTATTGTTAACTACGGTACCGTTGGCCCCATTAGTTACCAATAACACGGTCAGAGCACCGCCGTCAACATCCGAGTCGTTGGTTAGGACATCGATCGATACGGCCGTATCTTCGTCAGTCGTTCCAGTATCGTCCGTCGTGACGGGAGCGTCATTCACAGCGTTGATAGCGATCGTTACCAGCCCCGTATCGGTTGCTCCGGTTGCATCCGAAATGACGTAAGTAAAAGTGTCCGTGCCGCTGAAATTTGCCGCCGGAGTGTAAGTCAGCGTTCCGTCGTTGTTGTTGACCAATGTTCCGGTGCCGAGGGCGGCCGAATTGCTGACAAACGCATTGACGTTGAAATCGTTGTCTGTCAATTCCGCGGCAATGTCGATTGTTAACGCGGTATCTTCATTGGTCGAAAGGTCGTCGTCATCCACAGCCACTGCACTCGTTGGGATCGAACGAATGATAAAGTCGTCGTAGTCTGTGATAGTGGGGTCCGCTACTTCCGCAAATGCCGTGCGAATGAAGGCGGCTGTACCGGGAGCTTCATGGATGGAGACCAGAAAGTCGCCAGGTAAGGTTGCCAAGAGATTGAATGACCCCAAACCACCCACCGTTGATGTGAGGTTCACACCCGATGTGTTCTGGCCACTGATCAACGTCGCGCCTTGCGTGGTGTCGAGTAGGCCAGTTGTGCTGGGCCAAACTCGGGGGCTGCTCACCATGAACTCTGCAATAATCAACTCGGGTGCCGAGTTGTTGAACTGCAGCTGAAAGCCTTGAGTGCTGTCGTTGGGAACAGCTGAGGCGCCGATGTTGAATCCAACGATAGTGTTTTGGGCCACGACATAAATGTCTTCGCCGTTCGGACCCTGTTCCACAATCGGAGTGAGAGTGTCAGAGTCGAAGTGAAAAGCAACTGCCAACATGCGGCGATCTTCGAGCGTTTCACTATGCAAAAGTCGACTGATCGAATTGCGGCGGGTTTTTCGTTGTTTCTTCGAACGCAGTTTACTGTTTAAGGTCTTAACCCAGGTCATGGTACCACCACCGTGTCAATGTAAGATTGAAGAATTGCAAAATGGAGACAGCTGGAATTTATCAACGGCTCTAACTCTAGATCGCTGTGAGCCTCAGCCGCTCCCGAAAGATTGCATAGTGCATCTTGCCTATAGACATTCTTCCTGTTAGGCAGTTCAGTGTACACATTTTCTCCCACAAATGCACAAAAACGTCTAGTAAATAGACCAAAATCTCACACGTCTTGGCAGTATCCTACGTCTGCTGGGAATTAGCCACTAACCTACTGTTATTAAAAGATTTAACTTACGATGCAGGGGCGCAAAACGACTCCGAATCGCGATGAATCAATGAGAATCGTCTCTTAAGATGTGGTCAAACAACCGCCGTACTATCGCGGTTTCGGTCGACTTTCGCCGCTGAAGTTATGTCGTCGACCATTGTTCATTCGAACACGAATACGCGCATAGGTATTCCCCCGCAGAGGTCGCGATTTTCGCTTAACCGATGGCGCCGGCGAAGTAGCCAAAGTGATTTTGGCGGAGGCTCATAGAAGTACGACCGCACTGCGAGATCGCTAAGAGATCGCTAGTCTACCGCAACGACTCGATGGAATCGCAAACGCACTTCACCGTTGACGACGCGGCGAACCCCTTCGACGAGGCAGCGCGGCTCGTTGTCTTCTTGACCGATCCGGATCACGTCATCGATCTTTGTTCCGGGGGGAACCGAGAAAGTGGTTTGTTCAATGGTTTGATTGCCGGCGTCGAGTTCGGGCACGATGAAGTGGCAGGTGGCGCCAAAGGTCAACATGCGGCTGGCATAGGCATCGTGGTAGGGGCGGAATCCAGGGAAGCTTGGCAGCAGACCGTGATGCAAGTTGATGATCCGACCGCCCGCGTATTTCCAACAACTCGCAGCCGGAAGTATTCGCATGTATCTTGCGAGAACGACGTAGTCGACGTTGTACTGATCACAGATGTCCATCATCTTGTCGTCGTCGGCTTGACCATCCGCAGTTCCGATGTTGTGCCAATCGACGCCGAATTGTTCGGCGATCCCGCGGCAGGCATTTCGGTTGCCGATCATCACTGCAGGTTCGGCTTTGATGTGTCCGTCACGGATTGCCCGCAACAGCGCCAAGGGAGGCTCTTGTCGATAAGTGACACAGATTGCGAGTCGAGGGCGTTCGCGTTCTTCTGGAGACCAAACTCGGATGGAGAGGTTTTTTAGGCCGCCGATTTGTTTCATTGCAGATCGCAATTCGGCAAAGTTTTCTGCGGGAAGCTGCATTCGCAGCAGCATCGCAAACACGGCTTCCTCGTCGTGATCGTACATCTGAATTTCGGTAATGTTCGCGCCCTGGCCAGTCACGTGGTGGATGATCGGATCGGCCAGTCCAACATTGTCGGGTCCAACGGCGGTTATGATGATTTCCATGTCACTGGCTTTCTCTACGGCGATGGTTTCAAGCGGCCATTATGCGGCCAGTTGTCAATCGCTTCTGCACGACGAACATTCGCTATCTAAAGATTTGCATACTCTTAGGGCTTTGGCGGCTTGAAAATGCGGCTGACTTTAACGATCATTTAGGTTCTGCCGACTAGTGGGTTCTGCTGGCTGCATGGCCGGCTCAACCGATTTGCACTTCGGATTTGTTGGCTTCGCAGAATCTGCGACGATTCACTCTCTCACTTAGTCTATCGTGTCGGCCGTTAGCTGCCTCAACCTTAGTTTCGGCAACGAGATACAGTTTCGGCAACGAGATACAGTTTCGGCAACGAGATACAGTTTCGGCAACGAGATACAGTTTCGGCAACGAGATACAGTTTCGGCAACGAGATACAGTTTCGGCAACGAGATACGCGAGTGTGCTCGGAATTTCCAAAATGTGGCGAAGAAACCATTGAAAACTGAAAGATGATAGATGGCAACTGTTGAGAAGCCCCGCCGAGAAGATCTCGAGATTGGCGCCAATTTGTGCGAATATTGCACTGCCAAGTGCTGTCGCTACTTCGCGCTTCCCATAGACCTTCCCAAGAGTCGACGGGACTTCGATTTCATTCGCTGGTATTTGTTGCACGGCCGAGCCGCTGTTTTTATCGACGACGCAGATTGGTATTTATTGGTTCATACGGACTGTAAGCACTTGGGAGACGACCACCGCTGCGGGATCTACGACACTCGACCGCAGATCTGTCGCGAATACGCCACCACGAATTGTGAGTATGAAGATTCCTGGACCTACGACCAGTACTTTGAGACGCCCGAGCAGATGGAAGAGTACATGGAATTGGTTCTAAAACCGAAAAAGGAGCAAGGAATTCGCAGCAGAAAGCCGAAAATGCTGCCGATAATTCGGTCGTAGCCGCCTGCCATGTGAAACGGCACTGCGAAGCTGCGAGCAGTGGGCTGGGTCTACGGCGTATGTCAACGTCTAATGAGAATATCGGACTTCTCCTGAGAACGAAAGTTTGCTGGATTATCGCGGCGTTGATACGGCTGCCATTAATAACTTAAAGCGATTGGTAACTACATGAACATTCAGCCGCGAACGCTCAAAGGATTTCGCGATTACCTTCCCCATCAGATGATACCTCGGGAGGAGTTAATCGATCGCGCGAAGAAAGTTTACCGGTCGTATGGCTATAGCCCGATCGATACACCGGCCCTCGAATACTTCGAGATCCTTGGTGGCAAGGGGAGCGACGAAACCGATCGGCAAATGTATCGCTTTACCGATAACGGTGGACGCGAGGTCGGCATGCGGTTCGACTTGACAGTGCCACTCGCGCGGTTCGTCGCTCAACACATCAACGAGTTGGGGACTCCTTTCAAACGGTACCACATCGCAACTGTCTGGCGCGGGGAAAACACCCAGCGTGGTCGTTACCGAGAATTCATGCAGTGCGACTTTGATACGATTGGGACAAAGTCCGTCGCAGCTGATATCGAAACAGGATTGGTAATCCACGACTTGATGGAGTCCATTGGGTTGCCCGATATCACGATCCGTTTGAATAATCGCCAAGTGTTGAATGGACTTCTGGAAAAGCTGAATTTGGCCGACAAGTCGGTAGAGGTTCTTCGCGCACTTGACAAGCTGGCCAAAATTGGTCGCGAGAAAGTTGCGGCAGAAATGACTGCCACGGCCGGAGCTTCCGAAGACCAAGTAAATTCAGTCCTGCAATTAGCGGGGATAGAGGGAACGAATTCCGAAGTCTTGCAACAGCTTGAAGGACTGATCGCGGGTAGCGAGAAGGGCGCAGAAGGAGTTGCTCGCCTGACTCAGATCATCACCGGCATTGAACAATCCGGCGCCGACTCCTCGAAGTTCGTGTTGGATGTTTCGATTGCTCGCGGTTTGGATTACTACACCGGTGTGATTTTCGAAACATTCCTGAACGATTTACCCGGCATCGGCAGTGTGTGTTCTGGAGGCCGTTACGACAATCTTGCCGAGTTGTACACGAAGCAAGAATTGCCTGGCATCGGCGCCTCGTTGGGATTGGACCGGTTGCTTGCGGCCCTGGAAGAGCTTGGCAAAATCGAAAAAGTCTGTACGCCGGCACCAGTGTTGATCCCTTATTTCGACAAAACTCGGCTCGGCGATTACCTGGCAATCGCAAGGCAACTTCGCAAAGCTGGAATTGGAGTCGAAGTTTACCCCGATCCAAAGAAGCTCGGTCAACAATTGAAGTACGCCGATCAACGAGGGTTCCAAGTCGCTATCGTGGCCGGCGAAAATGAATTTGCCAACAACGAATGCCAAGTAAAGAACCTGGCAACCAAAGATTCCGTTACCGTTTCATTGGCCCACGATGGACAAGAGCTAGTCGCCGCGATCAATAGCATCTTGTCCTAAGTAGCGAGCAGCAGCACAGTCTGTATCTATCTGTGCTACGGCAAACAGAAAGCCGACAATTACTACGCGGCGGCTGACCCGAGTGCTCGTTGATATTGAGCAATGCGATCGATGACTGCTTGTTGTTCCGCGATCATGAGTTCGGGGAAGATGGGCAGACTCAGCACCTCTGCCGCAGCTCGATCCGTCTCTGGGAAACTTCCTGTCTCGTAGCCGAGTGACGCGAAACATTCTTGCTGATGCAACGGTACGGGATAGTAAACTTCCGAGCCAATCTTGGCTTCGCCAAGGAAATTCCGCAAGGCGTCGCGACATCCAGCGGGAACGCGGACCGTAAATTGATTCCATACGTGATCCGAATTCGGAAGATCGGCGGGCAAGGTCAGCCATTGGTCGATGCCAGTTGTTTGCATTAACGACCCATAGCGGGCTGCGTTGGCTCGACGCTGCTCCGACCACTTTGCCAAATGTTTAATCTTTACGTTCAACACTGCGGCTTGGATTGTGTCGAGTCGGCTGTTTATTCCGACCACGCTGTGATAGTACCGCGGGTTCATGCCATGCGCCGCGACGAGTCGCAGACGCTCGGCAAGTTCGCCGTCGTTAGTTGTCATCATCCCGCCATCGCCGAATCCGCCAAGGTTCTTCGTCGGATAGAAGCTGAAGCAACCAATATCGCCCATCGAGCCCGCGGGCCTGCCACCGCGTGCTGCACCGATCGCTTGAGCCGCGTCTTCAACGACCGCAATGTTCCGCTCGCGAGCGATTTCGAGGATCGCTTCCATTGCCGCACATTGACCGAATAGGTGTACGGGAATGATCGCTTTCGTTTTGTCGGTGATTGCGGCGGCAATCTTCTGAGGACAAATGTTGAACGTGTCGGGTTCAATGTCGGCAAAGACGACCTGAGCGCCGAGTCGCCAAGCAGCGCTCGCCGTTGCGAAGAAAGTGAAACTGGGAACGATAACTTCGTCACCAGGTTGAATGCCCAACGCCATTAAGGACAGCAGTAAGGCGTCGCTTCCGGAACCACAACTTACCGCGTACTCCGTTTGGCAGACCTCCGCAACGGTGGCCTCCAAGCGGCCAACATCCGGCCCGTGGAGAAATCGCCCGCTCTCGCAAACATCGCGAATCGCTGCGCTGATTTCGTCCATCAGTGGCTGGTTGCCACGGCCGACGTCAAGTAACGGAACTGAACTAACGGGTCTGGAAGCTGTCGAATCCATACGTGTGTCTCAAGATGATAAATCTGCGTTTGAGTCCTAAAAACACGGGTCGCATCCATGTGACGCCGCCTCCCAATCCTGACGATTCGCGATGGGAAGCCGAAGATTACTGATGCGAGGGGGTTCGGTCAAGACGAATAGCCCACTTTGGCCAAGTTGCAATCCTTCACCGAGGAATTTTGAGGATTGGTGCTAGCACGAGTTATTCATGAGTAGAACTTAGCTCATTGCAAGTCGTTTGTGGACATAAGTTTGTCGCCAACTTTCCCAAAACACGGCGCAATAGTAACCCGACGCGTAAGCGAGGAAACTCGCCGGATTTCCTCGCT
>JBLHLE010000160.1:0-9751 GCA_047620805.1 Pirellulaceae bacterium | reverse complement strand
GCTCCGCTCTCAATGGCACTGGCCGTTTTCTTTTCCCTCTCCTTCCGATAAATAAGATTGCCTGGAGTTAAAAACATGTCGGCGGATCCCAATTCCCTTGTAAAAAACATCGTTGTCGTTGGTGGCGGATCGGCGGGGTGGATGAGCGCTATCGCGCTGGCGGCGCGATTCCCGGACAAACACGTCACCGTCATCGATTCTTCGACGGTCAGCCCCATCGGTGTCGGCGAAAGTGCAACGGGATTGGTGTTTGAGTTCGTGACTAACCCACTACATGGACTCGGCTGGGGCGATTTCTTTCGGCGGTGCGAGACGACCTTTAAACTCGGCATCTGGTACAAAGACTGGCAGGGGATCGGCACGGAATACCTCGCCCCTATTGATAACCCTTGGCAATATATTCAATACCGATATCCGCTCGCCATCGAGGAGTTTTATGCGATGGCCGCTGCCGACGGGGTGCGACTGGGCGAAGGACAAATTTACAGCCATCTCATGCGCTCGGGGAGGACGGATTTCTTCCGCAATCCTGACGACACAGTGAATCAGAAATTCGGTTTCGCCTCCTGCCATTTCGATGCTGTGGCCTTCGCCACGTGGCTAGCCGAGGTCGGTGTAACGCGACCGAATATCACACATATCGACGACATTGTGGAAGGATTCACGCAGGATCCTGAAAGCGGACACGTCACCGCCGTCCGCGCGCGTAGCGGGCGCACTATTGAGGGGGAGTTTTTCATCGACTGCACTGGCTTTCACCGCCAATTGCTGGCCAAGGCGTATGATCTGAAGTGGAAAAGCTATTCCGACTACATCCGAGTTGACCGTGCAATCCCGCAACAAGCTGCGCATGCCGAAGGCGAGCCGCTGCCCAACCACACCGTCGTCACGGCCATGCCACACGGCTGGCAGTGGCAGATTCCCACGCAGTCCCGCATGGGTAAAGGCTACATCTACTCGTCCCAGTATGTCAGCGACGAGCAGGCTGCGGCCGAATTTCGAGCGACTGGCGTGGATCTCGCCGACGCACCCAAGATTCTGCGATTCTCACCAGGCCGCCTCGAGCGGCAGTGGGAGGGGAACGTATGTGCTGTCGGACTTGCCGGCGTCTTTTCGGAACCCCTTGAAGCTACCACCATCCACGGAATGTGCATGCAGATTAAACTGCTTACCGAACTCCTGCTGGCCCACGCCACAGCGGAAGCCATGCCAGCTCTCGCTGCCACGTACAACCGACTTACTGCCGCAGCCTACGACGACTACACAGACTTTATCAACTTCCACTACCACACCGGCCGCGACGACACGGATTTTTGGCGAGACTACCAGCAGCCCGATGCAATGACACCGACCAATCGGGCCCGGCTAGAAAAATGGAAGTACACCTTTCCCTCCCGCGAGGACTTCCCTCCCACCCACACCGACGTTACCAATCTCACCACCAATCTCGTCATCTGGGCGCCAATGCTCTGCGCCTTCGGTCTTCTCGCCCCGCAGCCGCGCGGCGCGTCCTCGCGCTCACCCGACACAGCGACCAACTCAAGGCCAACGCCGAACGCTACCTCGAAATCCGCAACCACATCATTACAAATGGCATGTCGCAAGAAGAAACGATCGCCTACTTCCGTAGTCAGTCGTAGAGTGTTAGCCGAAGCGGACAGGCGCGCCGGCTAGCCCGGATTATTCATGAGTAGACCTTGGCTCATTGCAAGTCGTTTGTGGACATGAGTTTGTCGCCAACTTTCCCAAAACACGGCGCAATAGTAACCCGACGCGTAAGCGAGGAAACTCACCGGATTTCCTCGCTTACGCGTCGGGTTACGAATAATCCGGGCTAGCGTTTTTGAAATCGGCCAACCATGCGGCCACCATCGCGGAGATAGTTGTCCATCGCGTGCGACTTGGCGAGATTCCAAGCGCCGCGGGCGTCTTTGGTGCGACCACCTGGGCCGGGATCTTTGCCGTCGGTTGCTACTGGAGTCAATTGACCGGTGTACGTTACCTTGGGTCGCGCGCCGCGATGTTGCTCCCAATCCGAGATCAGACGCTCTGTCTTGTGACGCTCGGGAATTCGAATCTTGTCGCCTTTTTGAATCACAAGCTCGTGGGCGCCCGTCCAGCCAAACCAGGAATAGCCCGCCGTGTGCGCCGGAATCCAGTGACCTTGCCCTTCGATGTCGGTCAGGTAGAACTCCGCCCAGTTGTGATTGGGGACCCAGACCAATCGCGCGGGAATATCGGAGGCGCGACAGAGAGCCACGAATACCGCGGCGTATTCTTCGCAATCGCCGATTCGTTTGTTAATGGCGTCGACGACGCTCGTGAATGTTCCAATTTGCGGTCGAATGTTTTTCCATACCCATTGGTGAAACGCTCTGGCTCGATCCCAGGGATGCTTAATATTTCCGCCGACCTTCTTGGCCAACTCCTTGACTGATTTATCCGTTACCACCATTCCCGGACCGTTGCCCAAATAAGTATTGCGAAATGTCCCAGGATATTTTTGTTCGACGGGAAACTGGTCGCGTTGAAATCCTTGGTGTTGTTTGTAGAGCGTCAAATGGTATTTTGCCGTCGCAGTAATACGCTGTCCTTCGCTGATCCGAGGGGCGGCGAGAATCAACTGCCCAGCACCTTCACTCAGTTGGCGTAACTGAGCCTCACAGCCTTGCGTTTCGATATCGACCTTATTGATCTTTTGCTCGGGCATCGTCCCCGGCGCAGGAGTCGTGGCCTTAAGCTCATAGGCAGTGCCTCGTCCAATCAGCTCGATGCCGACTGTAAATTCGAAATCGCGTGGTTCCAGATACCCCGTCTCGGCGGGTGGTTTCGTCCAAACCCAATTACCATCGCCAACAACGGGAATAACCGAAGCGGACGATTGTCCAGAAGAAAGTGCGGCCGCGCTAGCCGTAGCGGCACAGAGAAAACCAAACCGACGACGAGAAACATTCATTTAATCAACTCACTTGTTGCTCAAAACCCCTCTACGAAGTATACGTAATCCCGATTTTCACCGCAAATAAAGAGGCTGTTACCGACGACAAGTGATTGAAAAGGGCGGAAACGGTCCCATCGTGCATAACTCCGTTCATCTGCGAGTAGAGGGCCGTCAGTTTTCATGGGCGGACGATTCTTTTGCTGCGACGCGGTACGGGACAAGCACGCAATTCCGACGGAGCGGAAGGCGACTTTGCGTCTCCGCGTTCGTGTTCTGCACATTAGACGGATTACACCGCTGGTCAGTAATGCTCGGGCAATTCGACGTAACGCTTTCTTGCTTGTTCTCGCTACCGCCGACCTAAACTTGTGGTATGGGTTCTACAGATTCCGATCGCCTACCAGCCGAACGTTCTTACTTTGCGACAACGCACTGGACGTTGGTTTGCGCCGCGGGCAGCCCAGATTCTCCTCAGTATAAAGTCGCATTGGAGATGCTTTGCAGAGCTTATTGGTACCCGTTGTACGCTTTCCTGCGTCGCGACGGCCACGGTGCTCACGACGCTCAAGACTACACGCAGGAATTTTTGGCGGAATTACTTAGCCGCAATGATCTGGGGCGGGTCGTACCGGGGCGGGGTAAATTCCGTTCGTTTCTGTTAGTCGCGATGAAGAACTTTCTGATCCGCCAAAGGGAACGCCGCAACGCGTTGAAACGAGGCGGCGGACAAGTGATTACGTCGATCGACTTTGGAGTAGCGGAAGACCGCTACGGACGAGAGCCAGCCAGCGGCATGACGCCGGATGCAATCTTTCAACGCCGTTGGGCTTTGGACCTTTTGGAACGGGTTGTTCGTCGGTTGGAAGACGAATACACGGCGTTGAATAAGGGCAAGGAATTCGCCCAACTGAAACAGGTGATCGTCCCGGCTGCGGATCAACGATCATATCGAGATATCGGTGAAAACTTGGGGATCAGCGAAGGGGCTGTAAAAGTCTCTGCTCACCGGGTTCGGAAGCGATATCGCGAATTATTGCGCGAGGAGGTAGGGCATACGGTCTCCGATCCAGCGCAGGTCGAAGAAGAAATAACGGATTTAATAAAATCTCTCGCGGGATAGTTTCTCCTTACGGGGGGACGACTTACAGCAAATGCATGCCCGAAAAACCAGGGAAACATTACGAAACCCTGTAACCTTTCCTCGCGTTTCCGTCGGTAGTGGGTAGGAAACGCATCACGGAGAAATGGAATGTCGGAAACTCGCAGCTGCTCGCACTGCATGGGTGCCGTTCCGGCCGATAGCCCACTCGGCCTGTGCCCTCAGTGCCTGCTAATCATGGGGATGGATACCCTTTCAGTGACTCCAGGAGCCGGGGATGACGGCGACCTGAAAATAGAAGAACAATCGACACATGGTCCACATTCCCTTCCACCCTTACCGACTCGCCTAGGTGACTATCAGATCCAACGGCTGCTCGGCAAGGGAGGAATGGGAGTGGTCTACGAAGCGGAGCATGTGGAGACCGGCCGGCGAATGGCTTTAAAGTTATTGGCGCAGGGTTTTGACTCCTCCCAGCGCCGGACTCGGTTTATTCGCGAAGGCCGTTTGGCTGCCGCCGTCAATCACCCGCACAGCGTGTACGTGTACGGAACCGAGGAAATCAATGGTGTGCCCGCCATTGCTATGGAATTGGTCGACGGCGGCACTCTACGAGATCGCGTCAAAGAATCTGGTCCGCTACCGATTGGCGAAGCGGCGGACGCGATTCTGCAAGTCATCTCTGGACTGGAAGCCGCTCAAGAGGTCGGCGTGCTCCATCGAGATGTAAAGCCTGCCAATTGTTTTGTCGACCTCGAAGGTAAGACCAAGATCGGCGACTTCGGTTTGTCGATTTCCAACGAAACCCAAGCTATTCCGGATCTCTCTTCCGATGGACGTATGCTTGGCACTCCCGCCTATGCTTCGCCAGAACAACTCCGCGGCGAACCACTCGACGTCCGCTCCGACATCTATTCTGTCGGTGCAACTCTGTACTATTTACTTACGGGGCGGCATCCATTCGATGCCGACGACTTGGTTGAGATGTTGTCGTTGGTATTCGAGCAAGCCGCCCCGAATCCCAAGAATTTCCGGGACGATATACCGGACGGGATTTGCGAAGCGGTTCTCCGTTGCCTTCACAAGCAGGCCGGCAATCGCTTTCACAGCTACGAGGAATTGCGGCAGGCCTTATTGCCATTCCGCTCATCGGCTCCCACTCCCGCCACTTACGGCCGCCGCATCCTCGCTGGCTATATTGACCAATTCGTGATCGGTGCCATTCCCACTGCGATTGTCTTGGGCGTGCTGCTAGGTGGCAGCCAACCAGAAGATTGGACGGCCAGTTTTCGGTTCATGGTCGCGGGGTCGATCGGCGTTATCGGCATGCTCTATTTCGGGCTTCTCGAGGGCACGATCGGAGCCTCGATCGGAAAACGTGTTTGCGGGCTGCGAGTGGTCTCAGAAGACCGCAGCGAACCATCGTTTCTCCGCATCCTCGGACGCTCGTCCGTCTACCTTTTTGTACCGGCGGTCCCGGCCTGGACCTACGGATTTTTCGTTCCCGCCGCTTTTGGCGAAACGCCGACAAATTGGTGGGAACACGTCATTGCCAGTTCTTCTTTGTTAGTCTTAGGCATTGTCTTTTGCACTGCTCGAAAATCCAACGGCTGGGCGGGCCTCCATGAGTTTTTGAGCCACACTCGCGTGGTCATGAAGTCGGAGAAAGCCCGCCGCCCTGTCATCTTCGTTGCGGAACCGACGTCCTCAAATGTTGGGGAACGCGATTGCTTGGGACCCTTTCACATTCTGCAAACTTTGAGACGCGAGAACGACGAGGCGTGGTACTTGGGATTCGACTCCCGGCTGCTGCGGCGAGTTTGGTTGCGTGCAACGACCAAAGATAAACCGACGGTCGCGGCCTCCGTGCGAGACCAAAAACGCGCGACTCGACTCCGCTGGATTGGTGGGCGTCGCCAAGATCACGATAGTTGGGATGCCTTTGAAGCGCCCAAAGGTCAAGCGTTGTTGCGAATCATTGAATCACCTCAGCCTTGGGATGCCGTGCGATATTGGCTCATCGACTTAGCCGAGGAGTTAATCGCAGCTCAGCAGGCGGGGAACGTCCCGACGCTTTCTCTCGACCGAATTTGGATTACCAAAGACGGTCGTGTGAAGCTGTTGGACTTCCCCGTGCCGAGCCTCAGCGGCACGGCTGACGTTACTCGAAAAAATAATGGCTCGGGCACCGTCGATCCACAGAAATCGATTTGGGAACAAGTTACCAGCGGGCGGCAGGAAACGCGCGCGTTCCTCAAAGAAGTCGCCGTCTCTGCTCTTAGTGGCCGACACATTTCGGGCGAGGAATTGAACCAGCACAACGGCAATCTCCCCTTGCCCCTTCATGCGCGGGGATCACTTCTGGCTCTTTCCGATTCGATCGACTTGAAGATTTGGACCGAGCATCTTCGCGAGACTCTCGATCGCCCTACCAATATCACTCAGCGGCAACGCACCGGTATGCTCGGCGCTCTCGTCGCTCCCTCGCTAGTGCTGGCTATGATCCAAGTGATCATCTTCTGCTATCTGGATTATCGCCAAACGAAATCGGAACTCGAAAGAGTCGCTGCCGCCCACATGAGCTCCGAGCCAACGACAGTCACGATTCGCAATCACGCCACGGTACATCGATTCGTGCAAATGATCACCGTCGCGCTGGTCAGTGTCAGCTCCTTCTTAAGCGTGGAGGCGTTGGGGGCCGCGTTCTGTTCCGTACTGTTCCGAGGTGGCCCCATCCTGTGGCTCTGGAATTCGACTTTCGTCACGGAAAATGGCAAACCTGCCAGCCGCCTCCGGCTACTAATGCGCAACATCGTTGCCTGGGGACCGATGTGGACGTTCCCCATCTGGTTCGCGCTGATGATGCCGCTGCTAAAACACCCATCCGGTGGAACCCTCTTTATGCTGCTCCTGGGAGTAATCATCGCCGGCTGCACCCAACTGGCACTGCTGCCCGAACGAGGACTCGCCGACCGCATCGTGGGTACCCGGATGGTGCGACGCTAAGGGCGCTCAGGGCCGAACTTATCTGACTACAGCACGCGTGCTTAGGGGAATTCGTTTGTCGAAATTGCGTGGACAATATTGCAGTTGGCAGCGGTTCTTTTTTCATGTCGCTTCCAGCGGCTTGTGCGACCGAACGGACAATTGCTCCCTCCGCCGCGTAGTCACAGCAACTGAATTACTGGAAGCCTAAAAAAACAAGTGCCCCGCGGAATCACGTTAACGGATGCTTCTTGGCCGAATCCTCTTGTTCGCCACAAGTTTTTAAGCCCAAACAACTTACGTCTATATACGGTCTCCCACTCGGAAACTTTTCGCGTTTTCTTTGTTCCATTGATGTTACTTTTCGCCGCAAAGCGCACCTCTCTAGGCAAACACCATATTCTCTTTGCCCAGGAGTTCGCACATGTATCTCGCGAGAACGGACGTTACGGTTAACTTGGTATTTGAAGACCAGTCGTTCCACAAACAGGTTTCGGATTTTGAAGCGTTGGCAATCTACGCCACGGTTTCCGTAGAACCGGAGTCGCTAGGCGACTTGGAAACTGGCCTGGAACGATATTGCTCACAGCAACGAGCGGAAGAAATTTGCCAGGAATGGCAAACTGGGCTTAACGAGCCACATAACGCAGCGACGTTGATCCTCGACTTCACGGCCCACATCGCCGCCGTCAAAGAACTTCCCTTCGATCCGCGTGTTCCGACATTGCAGTACGACGAGGATACAACGACTCGTTGTGAATTTAGTTGGCCTGACGACTGGCTAATCTTCGACGAACAGGATTACTGCGATTGGGCCAAGGAGGCAAAGCAAGAGCGACAAAAACGGCAAGCAATCCGGCGACTTGAAATGCGTTCCGTATTGTACGACACGTTTGTCGAATTCGCGTTGGCTGAGGCGCAAAGAGCAGGCGATAAGTTTGACGTCGTAGAAACGCACAAAAAATGGCTGGTGACGAAACGATCTGACTTGCTGAGTAAATCGCCGCGAGATTGGCTGATATTTAACTACGATCATTTGCAGCGCGATTTGGGGGCACAAGAAAGTTTTTGGCTGGCCCGCAAGAAACAGCCCCCGGTTATTGATGTTAAATCTAACGCCTTTCGTTATGCGTTCTTTGGCCCACATGAATTCGTAACCTACTACGAAATGTGTCGCCACGTTCTAGAATGGTTGGCCGACATCGAACCGCAACCTCGAAATGAAATAACGCTTGAATTGGTCGTGGGCGAGCGAAACAGTTGGCTTAACACGCTCCACAATGGGTTCGTTCCAAGCTATGTCATTCACCAAGAGCGAAAACGTTTTCCACTGATTAACCACGAAGAACAAGACAACCACGATTGCCCCATCTGCAGAATGACTGGATCACACGGTTTTGGCTTCTGGCATCTTTTTGGCGAGGCCATGGACTTCGACTTTGAGTTCACGCCGTGCAAAACTCGCGACGACTGGGAACTGCACTACGAATACCTCTATCTCGAGGCACAAGAGTGGGCAGAGAAATCCGCTGAAGGAGAGCGGAATGCCAAACAGCCCAACAACGAACACACCAGCGACCTCTGTTTAGAGAATAGCGATGATGTCTTGGACGAAGTTGAGCTGATTGACGAAGTTGAATTGCTCGAAGACGACAAGCCGCCAATTTCGATCGGCGACTTTGCCGATGATCGAATCTGGAAGAACTCGACGTTCAATCGCGATGCCATGCGGCAACTCTCACCACATCAGTTCATTGCTGTCCTGATGCACGGCATCATATTCTGCTTCGCCGAATTCACGCAAGATCTCGGGGAATCCAAAGCCAGAGCCAATCAAGATCTGAGAAATTATGCTCCGCTGCTGCTCGCCGACGTCGAAAATCTGAATGACGCCGTCCGCCAGCGGTCGCTCTGGACGGTGAAATCACTGGTCGGCGTTTTGCAAGACACGCTTTCCGATATCCGCGAAATCGTTACCAGCACAGCGACTCAAGGCGGCCTCTTGGCGAAGTGCGACGACCTGCACAGTTTGCTTTCGGAGTTGGAAGTTAACATAGTAGCGTTCGAACCGGAAGACAAGGAACTACAAGCATAGATTGAGAAGAATGAAGTGCTGAGGTGAAGATAAAATAGGCCCGTCAACACTCAGCACTCTTCATTCACAATCCAACTGTGCGGTCAATTTCGTTTCGGTTTGCGATGTTGCGTTTCCTGACGCCGAGCCTCCTCCAGGCCCGCAGGGTCGGCCCTATGTCAGCGTGGGCCAACGCCCTTTTTATACCCCACAAGTTACTGACATGACGTCGCATGATTTCTGCCACCTCGCCCTCGGGCGCTGTCGCCCGTTTGGGAGAGGTCGAGGCCCCGCCGAGGGAGAGGGTCTTAGAACTGCGAGAATCCCTTCGATTCCCCTGTTCAATTTCGGACTAATCGTACCATTTTCGTAGTTTCATGACTCGTATTGATTGATGACGCATAACGATTATTTGACAATTCGATCCTTGATAATTGCACTTTGACCATTCGATCACCCCCGCGATTTCCAGCTGAACAGAATTCGCAGTACGTCAATTCAGCTCGCTCAATGAGCGTAGTTACAGACAGGCATCAAATCCCAATGTACTTTGGCGTTTCAATAAGAGACTTTATTGATTGATTTACCCTGAGATGCGATTCTAGGACCCTCTCCCGAAGCGGAGCTTCGACCTCTCCCAAACGGGCGACAG
>JBLHLE010000159.1:0-9804 GCA_047620805.1 Pirellulaceae bacterium | reverse complement strand
AAGATACTCGCCGCGAGTGCCGCGTCTGCCTTGCCTTTGGTAATTGCATCGGCCAGGTGATCTGGGTGTCCTGCACCGCCGCTGGCGACAACGGGGATATTCACCGCTGTGCTGACAGCTGCTGTGATTTCAATGTCGTAGCCGTCTTTGGTCCCGTCGCAGTCCATACTGGTGAGCACGATTTCGCCCGCGCCCAGCGCTTCGACTTCCCGAGCCCAACTAACTGCTTCCAGCCCCGTTGGCGTGCGGCCGCCGTTTATGTGCACTTCCCAGACTTCGCTTTCAGTGCCATCTTCATTACGCTTGAGAATCCGTTTCGGGTCGATATTAACGACAATACACTGGCTACCAAATCGCCGCGCCGCCTCCCGAACGAATTCGGGATCTTTACAGGCGGCCGAGTTAATGGAGACTTTGTCGCTACCGGCATTGAGTAAATCGCGAATATCGTCGATCGTCCGAATTCCACCTCCAACCGTGAGGGGCATGAATATCTGTTCGGCAGTTCGGCTGACGACATCCAACATGATGTCCCGACCTTCGTGGGAAGCAGTTATATCCAAGAATACCAATTCGTCCGCGCCTTCAGATTCGTATCGCGACGCGACCTCGACAGGATCTCCGGCGTCGCGCAACTTGACGAAATTCGTCCCCTTTACGACACGGCCCTTATCGACGTCCAAACATGGTATGACTCGTTTGGCCAGCATCAATGAACCTTATTCCTAATGAAACCCTATTGAGCTTGATTTGCTATTGAGCTTGCTGAGTGGGGCTCGATCCGCTCGATTTTCTAAGCACGCGATTCTTCAGTGGGGGTGCCCCAATCGGTTTGAACCGAGTTGAAACGGCAAGATTTCGCCATCGCGCATGATGAGCCAGTTTGATTCTGCAGTAAACCTCTACTTTAAGCACGCACTGCGAACCGGTCAACCGACCGGAAACCTAATACCACCATAGATTTGCAGCAAACTGTTGGTGTCAAACAGGCAACGATTCGGCGGCTTTTGACGAATTCTTTGGGACCTCTCAAGTTGGGCCCTCTAACCGACCCATTTTGGCTTTCGCAGCAGAGCGAATTCGTCCTGATTCAAACAGTGTTGAGTCGGCAAAATCGAATGGGTCAAATGCGATTTAGCCCTGTATTTGAGCAAGCCGCGCTCCGACACGGTACCCGCATGCAACCCACTTGTGCATTCTTCACGGTATTTTTCATCTCGGTATTTTCATGTCGGCCGCTCAATCGGATCCTCCACCTCCACCTCCACCTCCACCTCCACCTCCACCTCCACCTCCACCTCCACCATGTACAATTCCCGAAGTGCAGACGGACTGCGACGGTTTCTGCTAATACTTCGAGTATTCGAAACTTTTACGGTACTGGCGAATCAGACAAACGTACGGAGGGGGGCAAGTAACGACCAAGCCAGTAAAATTCGAGATCGCACATCCTTCGTAGTAGAATATCCTCAGCTGATTCTTTCCCGCCAGGCAGTGATTCGAATGAAATCTCTCGTAAGTGGCATAATGTTTACCACGGTCGTGTTTTTGACTAGCGCTGTCGGCGCTAACGACGCAGGAGAACTTGGCAAAGTGTTCACTCTGTACGAAGGATTCAAGTCCGACCGAGCGGCCCTGGTCGAGACGGTTGAGCGAAAGGTTGCCAGCGATGGGAAGCTTACTGTCAAGGCGTCTTCAGCGGAGGCTTGTTTGGCCGCGCGACGAGTTTTTGAACGCTTCGGTTGCATCGGAATCGTTGCTGAAGCACTGAACTGATTGTTCCGGATAGCGGCGCGTCGTATTTGAGCCGTAGCTGCAGTTCGTCTCAAAACAACATTTTTCGACTTTACGTACAGATGCCCTGTAGATGTTTAGAGATAATTGCGAGTCTACTAATTCCCAACGACGGACTCGCACGGCAACATTGCCAAACGACCAGAACTCGCTGCGAATTCTCTCCGGGTCTTTCGGTCGTAAATCCTTAGCTTAGGATGTCTGGGTTTGATTTAGGCAGGGGCTGTTCCAATTGAGAAAATCCCTTTGCCATAGCGCGCAATAGTCAGTTCGAAATGAACGATCTCGAAATCGTTGAAATCTTCTTCAGCTATTTGCTGCGCTACGTCTCCGAAATTGATTTCACCAATCTCAAGCCGACGGGATTTGCATTCAGAAAATAAGTTTATGGCAATGTTGAAGACTTCTGCTAGGTTCTCTCGAATACCGTCGCTTAGCACACCAGTTTCTAAGCATTCTTCAACACTGCCCATCGGAATTAGCGTCAGTGCCGCTCCCAAAATCGCGGAACCGTTTAGATCGCAGCCGATGAAGCCGCGTATTTCTTCGTCTTCGTCAATGTAGTCGGCGATCGCGACGAGACCAGTTCCCGATGTTGTGTTTTGTGCCGCTTGAATATCAAGTCCATAAAGATTTGTAAGTAGAGCGATAATCTCTGGTCCAGAGGCTACTTTTTGAGTTGTGGGCATGTTTTAGTATGTCCTGATGAAAGTTGAATTGATTCAGATCGGGTTCTTGTGACGCAAAAGTTTTGGCGGAATTTGCGTCCGTGGAAAGGAAAAGGTGGTGATTTAGGCCAACAGCGGCTCGAGAGCTTCGCACATCGTGTTAACCGTAAACGGTTTGGTGATTACGCATTCGGCTCCCGCATCTTCAGCTTCTGCTTTTGTTTCTGGGCTGCTTTCGGACGTGATAAACACGAATCGCAGATCGTTTCCAGAATCGCGAACCGCGTCCAGAAGTTCTATCCCACTCATTTTCGGCATGTTCCAGTCGGAGAGGACCAAATCGGGAGAATCAGCCTCAATTCTCTCCAATGCCTCGATGCCGTTTGCGGCTTCAATAAATGTCAGGCCGTCGAATTCAGCTGAAACTAGAGTGCGTTTTACGATCATACGCATCGCCCGGCTGTCGTCTACAATTAGTATTTTCATGGTTGCGATCTTTTTCGTTTTGTTGAATACAAGTGCGAATTACGGACAAGGGGTTTCGTTGACCACGACGGTTAGCGGACTGCCATTACAGTCAAATGTGATTGACAGTGCATTTCCATCGACTAGATCGACACCAGTACTCATGTACGGAGGCGACAGGCTACAGTCATGATTGATCATGCCTTTTACGTTGCCACCAATGATGTTCACGACCTCGCCAAGTGCGTCGTTTACGTCCGCCTCGCTGATGTCGTCATCCTCTAGACAAAACATCGATCGGGAGATGCGGCGAGCGAGTGAGCGGGGTGCAATCACGCGTACTTCGGCGTTCCAATCTCCGCCAATTCTTACACACGAGTGCAAGGAGTCTTCGTCCTCGATTTCGCGTAATATTGGAGTCGGATCGAATTTCATATTCAACATGGCGTCGAACACGTCTTGTGTAAGTCGAGCGACATCGGCGGACTGAATTCGCATTTGTTGGCCGTCCCTATCCAGTGATGGGTCGGTAGCAGACAGTGGCATCGATTTCTTCCCTTCTAAGTGGAACGTCTAGGCCTACAATCATTTCGGACGAACCGACGAATAAATAGCCTTGTGGCGTTAATAAATGACTTGCACGTCGCAGAATATCTGCTTTCGTCGTCTGGCTGAAATAGATTAGTACATTGCGAATAAATACGATGTCGAATTGACCAAGATTGGGCCATGGATGAGTAAGATTGAGTCGTCGACATTCAATCATCGATCTCAGGTCGGGCTTGGCTCGCCATATCGCGCCGTCTCGGTCAAAGAAATTCAATAGCCGTCTTGTGGGCAGCCCTCGATTTACTTCTAGTCGTGAATACTCTCCGCTCCGCATTTTGTTCAGCATTTTCTCGCAGATATCAGTCGCGACGATTCGAACATTTCTGGCCTCTGGAAATCGCTCTCGAATGAGCATCGCGATTGAATAGGGCTCCTGTCCACTAGAAGATGCGGCGCACCAGATCCTGATCGGTTGAGTGGGGCCCTTTTCTCTCAGCAACTCGGGCAGAATCTTCTGCTGGAGAATTTCGAACGGATGAGCGTCGCGATAGAAACTTGTTTCATTGACCGTTACTGCTTCGGCGACGGATGCGGTTAAAAGTTGATTCGGTGAATGTCGAAGTTTCGATACCAGCGAAGGAAGATCCGCAAGCCCCAGGCTTTCTGCCAAGGGGGTCAGACGCTGCTCGATTAAGTAGGACTGTCGTGGAGTTATCACGTTGCCTGAATGTTCGGCAACTAAATTGCAGAGATAATTGATATCGGCGTCGGCGAGCTTCATTCCATACTCCCCACTGAGGCTGTCGCTAGCTTTGCGGTGACTGAACGAATGATAGCGCCTGCGATTTGGTCGAGCGGCAGAACACGGTCGGCATGCCCTTCTTGGACGACTTGTCCCGGCATTCCCCACACGGTACTGGATTCTTTATCTTGTGCAATGACCTTTCCGCCAGATGACTTTATGGCCTGGGCCCCCTTAGTGCCGTCCTTGCCCATTCCGGTCAAGACCACGCCAAGAGATCGTCGGCCATAAACTGCCGCGACCGAGCGAAATAGTGGGTCGACGGCTGGACGGCAAGAGTTTTCTGGAGCGTCCTTGGTAAGTTTTCCGATGACGCTGAGTCCGTTCCGCTGCACGACTAGGTGATGGTCGCCGGGCGCTAGAATCACAGAGCCTGAAAGTATTTCTACTCCGTCTGTCGCTTCGCGTACAGAATGTCCAGTTTGAGATGACAAGCGCTCCGCAAGCAATTTCGTGAATACAGGCGGCATATGTTGAGCAATCACCACCGGAACGGATAACGGTGTGGGAATATTTGACAGCACTACCGCGAGGGCGTCAGGTCCCCCTGTTGACGATCCAATTGCCACAATGGAAACGTCGCCGTCGAATAGGGCTTGTTGCCCGGAAAGTTGCTCCACTTTTTTGTCGACATTACGCGAGGCGGGTTTGGCTTTTCCGACCCACTGAAATATTTTCGGAATCAAGTCATGGCGAACGAGCTGAAGCGCTTCAGTCACATGCCCAACGCCCGCTGGTTTGGCGGAGAAATCATTGGCACCAGCATCGAGGGCGTCGAACGTGGCTTCCGCGCCGTTGCTGGTCAAAGAGCTAAACATGATGATTGGCGTATCCCAGTTGTATTTTCGAATCTCTCGCACCGCGTCGATACCATCCATCACTGGCATTTCGACATCCATTATGACAATGTCCGGTTTCACACGATTCAAGTTGGTTACTGCGTCGCGACCATTGGTTGCTTCGTAAGCGACAGTAATACCTGGATCAGCTTCTAGTGCCTTTTTGATGAGTTTCCGCATGATTGCAGAATCATCACATAGTAGAACTCGTATTTGCCCCGTCATTTCGTGTTCCTTCGGGAAAAGAAATATGCTTAGATCACCTGCCAAGGCGGGTTATTGAATTGACTCTTGAGAACACAAGAGAATGTCGTTCAAGAGTTCTGGGGCGGCTTCATCGAAACGATCTGCTATGCCGCGGCCGTTCGGTCCTGAAATAGCGGAAATACCAAGGTTTTCTGAAGGATCGTATCCTTCTGCAGATTCAAGCCGCTGTAGGTGATTGGCGATGTGATCGCCCGCGGCGATCAAAGCGACTAATTCTTGATTTTCGTTTGCGTTCCAGGGATCGTGATGAAAGCGAATTGCATCTACTAATGACTGAGGGAGTCCATTGTGCTCGGCGAACCAAGCTCCGAACTCGCAATGATTGGACTCGAGGATTTCCTCTTCCTTAGCTAACAAATCGCTCCCTTCTATTAGGTTGAGCGAGTCGACGCTCGAAAATCGATCGCCGGCAGCGATTGCCAAAAGTAGACGTCCGATGTCGTGCAAAAGTCCAGCGGTAAATTCCTCTCCCTGAAAGCCGAGCCCAAACTTGTTGTTGAGATGGCCACAGGCGATTGCGGTCGTAAAACTATGCTGCCAGAGAATTTCGCGAATCCACTCTTCTTCGAGCGGTAGATTCTTCATGAGACTTGAGGCGCTACTGGTGAGAATCAAATTTCGACATCGTTTAAATCCAAGGCGAACAATCGCATTTCGCAGATCCACGACAGCTTGCCCCATCGAGAAAAACGCGCTGTTGGAAAGTGACAAGATTTCCGCCGCAAGTTTAACGTCGCGTTCGACGATTTTTGCCAGCTGTTCTGCCGTGCAATCTGGATTCTTCGTGAGATTCAATGCTTCCATGGCAACGGCCGGAAGCATCGAAATCTGGTCTGCTCGGGCGAGCAGAGTGTTTTTCAACGTATCGGGAATCGAATTCACATTGGCTGTGGAGATCATGGTCTTTTCCACTCAACTAGGGGTGATGTTTGGGACTAGTGCTCGGTGGTCGATGCGATCGGCAATTGAACGCCAATCAGTTTAAGTTTTTCGACGAGGATATCGGTAGTGAAAGGTTTCATCACAAATTCATCGACGCCTGCCATCAAGGCAGTTGCCATACGTGCAGGCTCCGTTTCGGTAGTCACCATCACAATCTTGTTTGATGAATACTTGCTTTCGGATCGAACGGCCTTCACAAATTCAAGGCCGTTCATTACAGGCATGTTCCAGTCGACGAGCACGACCTCGATGTCGTGAAATTGTTCGACAAAGTTCTCGAATCCTTCGCGGCCATCGGCGGCTTCGATAACGTCAAATCCAAGCGAAATCATAGCCCGAGACAATATTTTTCTCATGGCTCGGGAGTCGTCGATGATCAAAGATTTCATGGTCGTGTCCTGTAGACGGATCGCAGCGTATTGTTTCAACTGAATTGACTGTGTAGCCGAACTGCATGTGATCGCAGCCCGGATCGCCGATGGTTTAGCTGGCGATGAAATCGCTCTTCTCGTTGGCCGAAGCCAATTGATATTTACCTCGTTTATCAACTCCGCGTGCTTGCTCGGTACTACTCGCATTTTCAGGTGATGCGGATGGTTTCGCGTGTTCTCCAACTAGCGTCATTAGCTCAACGGCCATACCTTCGATATCAGCGGCCGTGGCGAGTGTATCACGCGCCGCGGAGGTTGTTCCTTCAGCCGCAGCGGCGACCAACGTAATGTTTTGGGCGATTTCGCTGCTTCCTGCTGCTACGTCCGCAATGTTACGCGAGATCTCCGAGGTCATCGCCGATTGTTCCTCCACGGCACCGGCGATCGCATTTTGATTCTCATTGATCCGCGAAATGATTTCACTAACTTCGCCAATGGCGCCAACTGCCTCGCGAGTGTCCGACTGAATCGTCTCAATTCGGCGGATGATATCTTCCGTTGCTTTGCTCGTTTCCTTTGCAAGTTCTTTGACTTCATTGGCGACGACGGCGAAGCCCTTTCCGGCCTCCCCAGCGCGAGCTGCTTCAATCGTTGCATTGAGCGCTAATAAATTAGTTTGTTCAGCGATGGAATTGATGACCTTAATCACGTTCCCAATTTCCGCACTACTTTCGCCGAGGCGATTGACGGTCAATTTGGCACGGTCCGTTGCATCGACGGCGTTGCGAGAGACGCTTGCGGCACAGGACGCGTTTGCGGCAATCTCCTTTACGCTCTCATCGAACTGCTCAACGGCGGCCGACAGCGTCCGCGCGTTAGCGCTAACTTCTTCCGCCGAGCTACTGACACTAGTCGCCTGCTCGAATGTTGTATCCGAGTTCGATTGAATTCTTTTGCTCGCATCGGTGAGTTCGTACTTCGACAACCGCTGCAAACGAGATGCGAAATCGAGGAATGGTCTGACGGTTTCGCGAACCGTCAGCCAACCCACCCCAAAAATGGATGCAATCGTACCGACTATCGCAATCACCGACCACATCGTGCGACGACTGACAATGGAAGCGACTTCCGCCTCGTCTGCTCCATTTCTTTCGATTGCCATTGCCACGACTTTATCAATGGCGGTGCGATGCGTCTCGTAGTATTCCCGTAGGGGCCCACGTGCGATGCGTTCAGCCGATGTTCCATCGCCTTTTTTGCAAGCGGGGATGAATTCGTCATTCAATGTTGCGAAAAATGCGATTGCCGGTTCATAGCAATCCACTGTTTTGATGCGTTTCATCTCGCCTTCGGCAAGATCTTTGATCCAGAATTCGTGTCGCTCGGCGAACTCGGCCTCTAGTTGCTTGCACCGGAGAACATAGGATTGAATCGTCGCCGAATCCACACCTTGATCTACCTCATTGGCCATATGGAGTGCCATTAGGTACGATTCGATAATGTAATTTGGTGGCGGCAGAATGTCAGCGATGAGGTCTTTACCTTGAACGATACGTGAATAGTACGGTCCGTGCACTTTCGCTACGCTGAGGGTATTAAACGACCAGGCGCTATAGCCAATGAATGAGGCGGCACAGATGGCTACGAGCGTGTAGATTTTGAATCGTACACTGAGATTTCTAAGTGACATTATGGGATTCCTTTTATGGCGTGCAAACGCGCGTCAGCGTGAACTTGAAAATTAGTGGATTGTTACGTTAACTGAAAGTTACTCATTCATATCTGCGACTAGCTTGAGTTTGAACATCAAACATATTCCTTAGGTCGGCAAGTAATGAAAGGCTCTGATTATCCGACGACTTGAACGACATTCTCTGTGTCCAACACCAGTAGTAGGCGATCATCGAGCTTGAGCGCCCCTCTGATTAGTTCGCGGGTGGTGCCTTGAAGTGTTTCTGGGGGCGGTTCAAAAAGTGCTTGATCCACCTCAACGACGTCGCCAATTTCATCGACGAGAAGACTGATTGGGCCTTCCGCCATTCGGATGACAACATTCATCGGGCGCCAATCATCGGCGGCCTTGGGCAACCCGAGGCGTTGGCGGAGATCCAATGCTGTGACGATCTGGCCTCGTAGGTTCATGATGCCCTGAATCAGGCCCGGGGCAAGTGGCACTCGCGTGGTCGGTTGATACCGAATAACTTCTTGCACTTTCCGCACCTCGATTCCAAAGAACAAATCATCGAGCCGAAATGTGCAGTACGATTCTGTATTATTCATGAGAAAGTTGACTGGTTGAAATGGCAATTGATGTGGAGTGAACACGACGAAAACTGAGGACAATTAGTCCAGAAATTCAGGGCACGACGATCTGATCAGTGCGGTTAGATCTACCATTTCTGTCACGCGATCTTGAATGACGCGGGAATTGGAACGATTGTTTTCGTTCTTCGCCAACCGTACTGAGACAATGTCGACTATTTTTCCGACGATGATACCGACGCTTTGTGTGCCCATCGAATGCACAACAACGTGTAGCGAAGTTGAATTGGTCGATGACGGATCAGGCGAACCGTAGTTTTGAAATCCGCCACTCAAATGAATCAACGGCAAAATCTGGCCTCGATATTGAACGACCTCCGAGTTGCCGGAACGCTCGACCATCGAGGAATCAAATTCTTCGAGACGTGCCACGTTCGAGAGTTGAATCGCTGCGCGCGTGCCGTTGCCAGGATCGACGATTAGCAACGAGTCATTTTCATTCTTTTCGAGTTGATTGGCGGATAAGGACTCGTTGGCGACACGGTTGGTGCCTTCTGTCAGAATATTCCCCTTCTGAGCGAGTCCCAGCACATCGAGGATCAGGGAAACTGCACCGTCGCCCATTATTGTAGTACCTGCATAGGTGCGCAGTGCCTTTAGTTGGTGGCCCAGAGGCTTGACAACAATTTCCTGTGTGTCGGTGATCGCATCGACGACCAGTCCGAATTCTCGGTCCTCGACGCGAAGGACGACAATGTTTACTGTCTCGTCCTGATCGTGCCGTTTTCGAGGCGCTCGAAGCTCTAACTGTTCATCGAGGTAGACTAACGGCAGCAACTTGCCGC
>JBLHLE010000158.1:0-9826 GCA_047620805.1 Pirellulaceae bacterium | reverse complement strand
TTCTTTAATCCGAACAGCGGAAATATACGTTACGGGGTAGCGAGCTCGTCGACGCCCATCGACTCTTCGGTACCCTACGCGGTGGTGAGGGGGACGGGCGATGGGCAGCATGATACCTACACCGTGACCATCACGGACGAGATGCTTTCTCGTCCAGCAACCAACGTCACGGGCACGGCGGAGAATCCGGCGCACAACTACTACGAAAGTCCGACACTGACCCTCAGCGGTGCAGTGCAGGCGGGAGATACGTGGACGCTGACGATTAGTGGAAAGCCCTATGCATACGTCGTCCAGGACAGTGACATCGATCTGTCGTCAGTTGCAAGTGGACTCGAATCTGTCGTCACTCTAATAAAGCCCGCGGAAGCGCCGTATACCGTGACCGCGGAACCGAACGGCAAACTGAAGATCGACGACCAAACGAAGGCCGGACTCTGGTTCGACTTGACGCACGATGTCGCGAGAGCGGCTGCCGTCGTCAAGACCGGCGTCGTCGCGACAAATCCGGCTGGCAGTACGGTGACCTTTGAGGCAGCGGTCGTCGGGCTCCAGCGCGTCGGCCTCCCTGTCGACGGAGAAACCTGGAACGTCGCCGTTGGTGGAGTCACGGAGAGCTACACGTGGGGAGAGGATCCCATCGCAGAGGCAGCCGCTAGCGACGAGATCGCCTACATCGCGGAGCAATTGGCGGCTGATCTGGATGGAACCGGTGGACGAGTTGTCACTTTCACAGGAACTTTGATCAATATTCTTAAGGGGGCTGGCGTTGCGTTTAATGTGTCGTTCGAAAAGTCTGGGCCAAATTCCGCTGGCGCGGCGACGATCAGCGGCACACCAGCCAGTGCTGCTGACGCGCTATGGAGCGCCGTCACCGTTGAACTGACGGGGACGCCATCGAGCTATGAGGACTGGAACGTAACACTGAACGGAAATCCGTTCACCTATCATGTGCCACTCGGTGGAGTCTCAACTGGTGCCGTAGTCGATGTATTGGTGACCATGATCAATGGCACCAATGGCGAGCCTGCATCCCCGGTCAGCAGTGATCTGCTGGCGTCCAATGTCAGCGGCACTCTTCACATCGCCCAAAAGAATTTGAGCAACCGCGCCGAGGCGTTTACTGTTTCGACCAGCGTTACCTCCGGTACCAACGGTTCGGTCACGGTTCTCAATGCGGACAGCGTTGAATCGCATGCTATCGACGCGACCGGTATCGTTGCCCGCAGCGGTGAATGGCGGATTGCGGTCGTAACGGAAGCGGGGGCCGTCTATCGAAGTAACTCAATCGATGCTTCCGCATTCAGCGTCGATGGTCTGTTCGCAGACGAATTGGTCGAACAATTGAACGACGTTCTCCCAGTGAATTTTGGCGCCGCCCGGGAAGGGAACATCGTTGTAGTTACCAATACTGCCGACACGCCGACGACAAATTTTTCAGTAAGTCTGAGCGAGCCCACCACGGTCACCACGGTGGGCAAGACGATCGGCACTCCCACCGCGGGTCAGGTCTGGGCAGTCAGCATCGTCGACGGATCTACGGTGCTGCAAACCGCGACGCACGTTGCCACTACGGGTGAGGATGAAATCGCAGTTGCATCTGCGCTGGCTAGTGGGCTCCAAGGGCTTAGCGGTTTTGCCGTCGCTAGCGAAGGCGCCAACGTCGTCGTCAGCCACGCGACAAATTCCGGATTTGATTTGGTCGTTTCGACTAGCGGTACCTATACGACACCAGTGAACCATCAAGTTGAATTGAACGCCGGTACGGCCACGTCTGGTCAGGTTTGGTCGGTCACGTTAACTGAAGGTTCGACGGTGACTCCCGCTACCTTCATGGCTACTGGCGGCGAGTCAGCTCGCGATATCGCAATAAATCTTGCGGCGCAACTTGATACAGCCCTTAGCGGCAGCGGCTATACCGTCGCGGCGGTCGGCAACAGCGTTGCGGCAAGCCACGCTACGGCGACGTTCAGTCTCGTTGATTCGACCCAGGATACCGCCGCGACATTTTCTGACGTCATTACTCTAACGACTGCGAACCCGGTCGTGGCTGGTCAGTGGTGGCAATTAAACGTCATCGCTGCCGGAAAAGTAGTTGGTACAGCAAGTCATGCTGCGGAGGCTGGTGAAACACCCGCTGGCATTGCCAGTATTCTGGCCGGTAAGTTAAACACGGCGATCGGCTCCAGCGGCTACGTAGCGGTTGATTCGGGTAGCGATGTCGCCGTGACGGGCAACGCAATCTTTACCGTCGAGCAGGCAACGGTTCGAGCTGCGAGTCAATTCACAACCACACAGCCGACGGGCACCGGGGCGGGCAACAGCCTTCCGCCGTTCACGGGCTCGATTCGAATCAATTCGGTGACGCCAAACGTTGGCGATGTGTTCGTGATATCGTTAGTCGATGGCGGTAAGACCAAATACGCGAGCTATACCTGGGATGGCAACGAGGTGTTTGATGCGAATAAGGAAGATGAGTACATAGCGAATCAGCTCCAAACTGAGCTGGGGACTGTGTTCACATTCAATGCACACAACTACGCAACTTCGGTCGCGGCTGGCAGAAACATCAACATCGTTAATCCAACCACGACGTTCGCTGTTGGTCCCACTCTAGACACCATCAGCGGTAGTTACGGGATCCCCAATGACCACGCGGTTGCGTTCACCGGTTCGATCAATGTCGGCAGCACATGGGCGGTCAGTCTTATCGAAACGGCCCCCGCCACGAACACCATCAACGCGAAGTACACATGGACGGGCAGCGAAGCCGTGACGCCAGGACAGGAATTGAACTTTGTCGCCAGCCAACTCAGCACACAGTTGGCAACCAGCGGTTACAGTGGGACGGTCGTCGGCGACGCGTTAGTGGTGAGCAAACCCGCCGCGACGTTCACGCTCGTAGATGCGTCGGTTGACGTCAGCAATCCGGTTGGTCGCGGTCTCACCGTTAGCGGTACGGCAAGTGACGGGCAGGTCTGGTCAGCTGGTTTGGGGGCGGTCACTGCGACGCACGTTTCGACGGACGGCGAGTCGGCGGAAGCAATCGCCAGTGACCTGGCTTCTCAGCTCGACAGCCTGCTGAGCGGCAGCGGCTATTCAATCGAGGCAGTCGGCAACACCGTATTCGCAGACAAGCCTGCGACGACGTTCACGATCGCTAGCAAAGACGTGCAGGCGGGCGTGTCTTCAGCGAGTGTCTCGAGTGACGGAATCGTTGCGGCAGCGCTTTCAACCGATTGGCGGGTGCTCGCGACCAGTGGATCTGGATTACTTAAGGCAAACATTCCGCACACGGGTGGCGGCACGCTCGACGCCTTAGTCGCAGCGTTAAATAGCGATCTGCCCGACAGCTACGTTGCCAGTCACGACGGCTCGAACCTTTATGTCAGCCGGATCGGCAGCGGTGCGGTCGACGTCTATCTTGCCGAGGATACGGCGCTAACCAGCGCCGCCGCAGCGCTGTATACGCTCGACGGCTTGGGCATCAAGGACGAAATCTGGACCGTTAGCAACGTTGATAATCAACTTACAAATCTGGCGTCCTACACGGTGGTCGCTACGAGCGAGTCGCTTGCTTCGATTGCAGGACTTGTCGCCGCGCAGATCGACGCGGATCTGGAGGCAAACTGGGCCGCGTACGCAGTCGGTAACGATCTAGTTATCGTTCACTTGGGGGGCGGTGCGCCGCCTGTCATCGAACTGAATACCGCCTATCAGGCGCCTGCGGTTGCGGGCAACGAAGCGCTTAAAAATTCTGACGCGCTGATCGACTGGACGCACTCCGTTACGTTGAACCCAGCGGTCAATCCATTGGCTGCAAACGACGAATGGACCCTGAGCATTGAGGGGTCGATTGTCGACGGGGCGACGGGCGGTACTGCCATGGATCCTTACATTTCCCAGACATCGGGAATTGGTGAAGTTACCAATTATTACTCGGAGAAACTAGCAGCGCTTGGCCTCAATCTCGATACCGCCGCCGGTACCCCTTTGACCTTGCCTGGAGCGGGCACCAACACATTTACACTACACAAGAGCGACGGTGGCGAGCTGGTGATCGGCGGCGCTACGCAGCGGCGAAACACCCCGAGCAGTGACGACCTGGGGCCAGACGGTTTGCCTCACTACGCAACAGCCTTCATCACGTTTGCCGCCGCGACACCGACTAACTCGGAAGTCTGGTCCGTAACGCTCAACGGCGTGAAGTACGCGTCAGCCCCTGTGACGACGGGCATTAACGGAAAATTGCCCTCTCAATCAAAAGTGTTGAACGAGCTCGCAACATTCATTTCAAACGGTGGATCTAACCACAATATTTATTATACGGCTAACGTAACGCACCAAGTCAATAACACTGGCGTCGTTCCGGTCACCGACTACGTCCTGACCATTACTCCCGTCAATGTGACTGACCCTTGGTTTACTGGTGTGTCAGCCGTTGCTGCGACTGGCGGTGGCAAGGTCCATGCGATTTTCGACATCGACAATGCGACCGTCGAATCCAACGTCAGCTTCACTGCTACCCCCTATTTGGAACTCAGCGCCCCCGATGCCGACCACGCATTCACGGTAGCCGGCGGAACGCAGTCCCTCACAACTTACCGGCAGGATAAAACCACAGCCACCAGTTATGACCTGGGAAGCCTTTCCTACCTGGATCCCTTCATCGAGGTCGACTTCACGAAGGCTGGCACCTACACCATCACGGTTGGTTCGTTTATCGACTACGGGGATAACACTTTTATTCTCGACCAGACTGACGCGGGCGTTTACGTTGGCACTTCCTATGATCTAAACGTATCGGTGCAGCGCCACGGATCCAACAGGGATGCTATCGTGCTGGTGGGTAAGCAATTGACTGTCGTCGATGGAGCGGGTGTGGGGAGTGTCATTGATTCGACAATACTCGGCTACGACGCCCAGACTAATACCTACACTCTCGACCAGCAACTCAATCCAGCACTGGACGACAACAGTGTGCTCGAATTCAGCTACCGAATGCAGGATGAGTTTCCAGCGTCGTCATCGGCACCGCGGGGTTACCACCCGGAAGAGTCTGCTTACGCGACCTACGATGTCAGGCTAAGCGCCGACCCCCAGGGAGTCGTTTACGTTGACGTCGTCCCCGCGCCGACGAGAACGTACAACGCCAATTTGGCATTTGATGCCGATGCGAATTACGGACAGAACGAAGCTGTGCAAGTTGACGTATCCACGCCACGAGCTGTTATTGAATTGACGGGGACCGCGCGGGCGAACGATACCTGGGTGATCACGATCGATGGCGTTACCGCGGCTGATCACAATTCCACGGCCGATCAACCGCTGTCCGAAATCGCTCTTCAATTGAAGACCGACCTCGACGCCTGGCTTTTGACAGCCGGGGCGAAATACCAGGATCTCGTCGTCACTCAGGTCGATTCTGACTTAACTGTCGATCCGAATGGCGTCGCTCTGGTAATTGACGGATACACTAACTCAAATCCGGCGGTCGGCTTCCACGCGGGATTTCACATTGATCCAGATAGCCGCGGCTCGGCGTCCACGGTCACTACGCAGGTGATCGAATTTTCCGGCGACGCGGTTGTGGGAGAAACGTGGGCAATTGGAGTGAATGGAGGCACACTGCTGGCGTTTGATCATCAAGTCGATGCCAACGAAAACCTGGCGGACGTGGCGCGAGCGCTGCAGGTGCAAATCGGCGCCAGCAACGAATACGAGACGACTGTGCGTAATCGTCGGATAACTATCACACGGGTCGATGGCAGCGACTTTACACTCACACCGACGGCCGGATCAAGCGGCAAGGTGATCGTCGACACATTTACGCAAGTCAAACTGGGTGGCGAGGTGACCATCGGTGAAACTTGGACGCTGACTCTCGATTCCAGCAACACATTCGGCCATTTGGTGACCTTTGGGGATGATCTCGTCTCGGTGGCGGAGTCTCTGTGGGAAAAAATAGCCAACCAAGGGGACTACAAAACGACTTTGGTCGGTAGAGTTATTTCGGTTGAACGCCTTATCGGCGATAACCCCATCAGCGCGACGGTGGCCATCGACGGTACGAGTCCCGGTGACGCCAGTATTAAGCCGCAGCTGAAATTCACAACCAACAATTGGATGACTGCACAATCGGTTGGCGTAACCGCGATCGACGACTCCGTGAAAGACGGCGGCGATGCGAAGGTAGTGGTGTCGCTCGATCGTCAACGCGTCAACTTAATACGCGGTCCAGTTACAGTGGATGGTGGCATCCATGTTACGGCCGAGGCATTCCTCACGAACCCGCTCTTGCTTCCCGGTGAGAACAACTTCCTCCTAGCCGACGGGACGCTTACTGGGTCAGGTAGCGCCAGCGGCGTCGCCACGATCACCGATGCAAACGCGACTTACGTCGATCCTGTCCGCGGCGTGATGTCCGGTTTTGATCCTCGCATTAACGATTTCACATACTCCTTCACGCTGTTCGGAGACGAACCCGGAGAGACAGCCGCCGAGAAACTCTCCGACTCCCTCGGTGGAACATCGATCACCGTGAAGATCGAAAATGAGACAGCGACGTTCCAGACGATGTCAATCACTGGCAACCTCACGGGCACCGGCGATGATAATTCAACTTACATTTCCGCGACGATTGCTGTGGAAGGATTCGTCAGTGTCGGCCAAGTGTGGAAGTTGAACCTGGACAACATTGACTACCCCTATACGGCGAACACAGCTGACGGACTGACGCTCTTCGCAGTGGCCAAGGGGCTTGCGGATCGTCTGCCGGTTCAATACTTAGCCACACCCAAGGGCAAACTGATCGAAATTCCCAACGGTACCGGATTCACAGTGGCCTGGTCGAGTGACAGTGAAGGTACCGGCCGAATTACCGGTACGGAGAACAGTTCCGGAACCAATTGGAAATTGGTGGAGATTCCATTCAGCGCTCTGACGGTTTCCGGCGTAAATCCAGTAAGTTACAGCGTGACGCTAAAGGACACGACTGCAACGCAGATGTATACATATGAGCGGAGCGGAAATGATACAGGCCTGGATGTGATTCAGGGCCTTGCCAAGTTGATCGACGAAGATCGCTCTAGTGCGATGGCGTCCAGCGTAAATCCGGTGCGCTACCATGCGGCGGTGAAATACGACACTGTCCTACTGGACTCACCGTGGTCGTTCCCCGACGGAGCACTTGTCGACCAAGGCTACTTTTTTGCACCGCTAAACCCGAACGTCGCCGTGAATGAGGACGTGCAGGTTGACCTACTAAACGTTTTCGATGGCAACAACCCTACGGACGTAACCGGCCATCTTACCTCCGATCGTCTTTACGGCCTCGGCATGGGAGGCGATACGTTCATCGGCGGCAAGTTAATCGAAGGAGGGATTACTTACCACAACCTCGAGTCGCTCAATATCGAACTGGGTTCGGCTAAAGACATATTCACAGTGCATTCGACACACACCGGCACCACCAGTATTAGTGGCGCTGATGGCGAAGATGAGTTCTACGTAAAGTCGCTTTCCGGTCATACTCTGATCGATGCGGGCGATGGACTTGATACGGTTGAAGTCAGTGGGGATGCTCAGGTCGTTGACGAAATCGCCGCACTTTTGACAGTGTTCGGTGGTGACGATGCGTTTGCGGACGAGCTTACCGTAGATGATTCTGCGAGTACACAGAGTAAGGTCGGCTGGCTGACTGATACATCCATCACCGGGTTGCAAATGCCCACGATTGCCGAGCAGCAGATCCTCACCGTGCGCGCCGCATCTGGCCAGTTCACGCTGGGATTCAATGGGGAATTCTCACTGAACGACAACTCCACTGAAATTGACGGCAGGACCATTCCGCTCAACTACAACGTGGACGCAGTCACTCTTCAAGACGCGCTGAATTCCCTGTTTGGGCTGAATGTCCCACAGGGCGAGAGTAGCGGAATTCGCGTCGAGAAAAGTGTCGACGCGTATTTAATCAAGTTCGGCGGACCACTGGCTGGCCAGAACATTGAGGAATTGTTTTGGGACAAGAGTCCAGGGGCGACTAACACTCTCGTGGCGGCGCAGGACACCAGTGTACAAGTTGCCGTCGAGGAGGCAGTCCGCGGCTCTCGCACGCCTGAATTTACCAACAATGTCCAGACGGTTACTCTTACAGTTGACGCGACCGGTTCCTATCGGCTGAGAATTGTCGACGATCAGAATGATGCGGACCTCGATGAGTGGACGGACGCCATCACTGTAGGAGCGAGTGCTGAACAGGTGCTGAAATCCTTGCAGTCCATCCTCGATCCGGACAACTTCGACACGTCCAAGTCGCATACGACTAATGTCGCGGTGGGCAAGCACGGTGACCGTTACGTGATTACCTTCCAAGGTGCGCATAAGACGGCAACTATTCAGGAAATCAACTCGACTGGGCTAAACGATGGCGCCGTCGAATTGGATACACGACTTCATGGAATCAACTACTATGGTATCGAGAATCTCACGATCAATCTCGGCTTTGGTGACGACGTGTTTAACGTTCGTGCCACAGCAGTCGGCGCTGTGACCGACCTCAATACGGCTGACGGAAAAGACAAGATTTATGTCACTTCCGATGCAGATGGCGATCTGACAGACCAAGCAGCGGCGCATGGAGACTTAGACGGCGTTGTAGGCACGCTGCACATTCAAGCCGGCGCGGGGGACAACTCCCTGTTTGTCAGCGATTACGACAATCTGCAGCCGGTCGACGCGGGCTTGATCACCGATTCGAGCATCCAGCTGGACAGAGGCTTGATTACCTACGACGCCCAGAACGGAAACTTCGACAACGGGCTGGTGATTTGGGCAGGTAAAGAGACAGATACGATCACTGTCGAGAGCGTCTACACCGAAAATAACACGATCACCAAGTTGTACGCCAACGAAGGAAATGACTTCATCACCGTGACGGCGGCTGACGTTCCGGCCAGTCCCGCCCACCTCGGACTGGGTACTGAACTGCGGCGGATCGATATCTTCGGAAACGACGGAAACGATACTGTCGATGCGGCCTACGCGACTCTGGCGGTGCGCGTGTTCGGAGAAAACGGACGCGATGCACTCGTCGGCGGTTCGGGGGACGATCTACTTTATGGTGGGGCGGATGAGGACGTTATTATTGGCGGTGCCGGAACTGACATGTTGTTTGGTGAGGCCAGTGCAGACGTAATTATTGGCGATCATGGGCTGGCTGAATTCTACAGTAGTGGTCTCCTCAAAACGGTCAAAACAAACGGATTTACCGTCATCGGAGCCGCCAATGTCAGTGCTCACATCATCACTGCTGGCGTGTTGACGTCGATATCCACTGACGGCGTGGGAGCGGGGGATTCGGATCAAATTGACGCAGGCGATGGCAATGACATCGTATTTGGCGGAGCCGGCGTTGACTATATAAATGCTGTACTCAATTTGGCGCCACCGCAACTAGCAAACGACGATGAAGGCGCTGACGTGATCGTGGGGGACGGTGGTATGGCGACGTTCGATGTCGTCGCCGGCGCCAGCATTCGTCGGCACGTCGAGACGACTTCTACGGTCGACGATGGCGGAGATGTTATCTTTGCAGCCAACGGTAGCGATGTAGTGCTTGGCGGTGGCGGCAAAGATTGGATTGATGGCGGGGCCGACAATGGAAACGACGTTATCCTCGGCGACAACGGCTTCGCCGATTTCGACGGCAACGGGGTTCTCACTGCGATCACGAGCAACGGCGTTGGAGACAACGATCAGATTTTCGCGGGCGAAGGCAACGATGTTGTCTTTGGCGGACTGGGTGTCGACTATATCAATGCCGTTC
>JBLHLE010000157.1:0-9831 GCA_047620805.1 Pirellulaceae bacterium | reverse complement strand
AGGAATTCGTTTGTCGGATATGCGTGGACAACGGTGCAGTTGGCATCGGTCCCTAGTCATGTCGCTTCCAGCGGCTTGTGGGACCGAAGGGCCAATTGACCCAACGCGTCGTCGTCACAGCAACAGAATTCCTGGAAGTAAAGAACAACGACACATGGCGTCCCATGAGAATCAGGCGGCAATGGGTCCTTTGGGCGTGCGGAGATTGAAGAGGCCAAAGATTTGGTCCTGGGTCAGCCCTGATTTTTGCGGCGCGGCGGCTTCTGAGAAGATCATGTTGAAGAGTTCGCGTTTTTCTTCCAGCACCTGATTGATGCGTTCTTCGACCGTCCCCACCGCCAGCATGCGGGTCACTGTGACGGAACCGGTGACGCCAATTCTGTGAGCCCGGTTGATCGCTTGGTCTTCGACGGCAGGATTCCACCATCGGTCAAACAAGAAGACGTAGCGGCTAAATTGTAAATTGAGGCCGACGCTGCCCGCCCCGTAACTCATCAATAGAACATGCTTAGTGGGGTCGTTCTTGAACTGATCGAGAACTGCATCGCGTTTTTTTGAGGGTATCTTGCCGTGATATTGCAGCGCGCCAAAGCGATCCAATCCGCCGCTGATCTTTTCGATCGTCTTAACCCATTGACTGAAGACAATTGCCTTCTGGCCCGAAGCGGCAACTTCTTCCATGTCGGCGACTAGCCGCTCTTGTTTACTGCTGGCTCCCGACACGGGATCGAAGTTGCAAATCTGTTTTAGTCGTAGTACCAGCTCAAAGACGTGTTGGATCGTGATGTCCTCGCCCATGCCCGCCAAACGCATTACTCCTTCGTCTTCCGCAATCTTATAGGTCGAGTATTGCTCGGGGGTCAGATCGATCTCGGCGTCGCGGTACAGCTTGGGTGGCATGTCGGTGAGAACCATGTCTTTTGTGCGACGTAAGATATAGTCGCCAGCTAATTGTCCCATCTGCCGCGGTCGCATATTGGAATCGAGGTAACCCGGCGAGAGGAATTCGAAGATCCCGACCAAGTCTTCGGAGCTGTTCTCAACGGGGGTACCAGTGAGCGCCCAGCTACGAGAACGCGACAGCGACTTCACCACTTGGCTGGTCGTGCTCGATTTGTTTTTGATTCGTTGTGCTTCGTCCAAGACTACGATATCGAAGTGCAGACCGCTATCGCAAACGATGTCGCGGTCTCGCATCAAGAGTTCGTAGTTGGCGATTTTCACTGGTATCGCCGATTGCTCCCACT
This sequence comes from Pirellulaceae bacterium, assembly GCA_047620805.1. Taxonomy (GTDB): domain Bacteria; phylum Planctomycetota; class Planctomycetia; order Pirellulales; family Pirellulaceae; genus JBLHLE01. Next base: position 8,584 of record JBLHLE010000157.1, on the reverse strand, counting down.
GCCATTGTCGCTTTGCCGCGTCCCCTTCGATCACTCCGACTGCCACCTCGGGAGCCCACAGTGTGAACTCGCGAACCCAGTTTGTGACAAGTGGCTTAGGGCAGATGAGCAGGATATTGCGAACTTCGCCGGCGGCCAACAGCATCCGTATCGCGCTGATCGCCTGCATCGTTTTACCCAAACCCATTTCGTCGGCCAGGACGGCGGAATAACGTGGATAAAGAAACGCGATGCCTTCAAACTGGTACGGAAACGGCTCGAACGGAAACTCCAGGCATTGCGACGCCATCAATGATTCAAGCGGCGGTTGTAATACGTAATACAGACGATCGCGAAGCTTGATAATATCTCCAGGCGGTTTCATTCGCGTTTGTGACGTGCGAGCTTTAGCAGCGCCAACTGAAGCCGGTTTGGTCTTTCGAATTACTTCAGGTTGCTCAACTCCCTGCAGGAACGCTTCTCCTTCAGGGAAAACGAAACCGGTGGTCTGAAGCGGCCGGCGCCCCACGCGCAGAGAAATGACGTGCGGCTTCGTCGACTGCAACGAGATAGCGTTCAACCGGATCTTGGGTGGACGAGCGATCGCTGTTTGCCATCCGGTCGCGAACGTCGACACGGAAATCTGCAAATCGCTTTCGAACAAAGATTGCGAGTTGTCTGTCATCGATTGGCTTGCGGGATGAATGGGAGTGCGGGATGAATGGGAGTGGGTCAGGGGGTTGAGTGAGAGGTGTGTGATCAATTGGAACGCTCGTGTTGAGTTCCCCAATCAAGCGGCTTTGGCGGTAGTTTGTGCTTCATTAAGAGCATCGCGAATTCGCGAGAATGGCTCGCACAGATCTGTGTTTTCAGCGAGACCGCTGAGGATATCTGTTACTTGCTGCTGGTGGGCCGATTTGCTGCGGTGAACTGCCACTTGTAAATCCAAGATGCGAAAGCAAGAAAGATCCGAGGTCCGGATGGGGGAGGACGAGTTACCGTCATTTGATTCGTCGAATACTAGCACTGCTGGCATTTCAATCAGGTCGGCAACAGCGAGAACTTCTTGGACATCGGTGCAAATAATTTGTGGTTGTATTCTGGCTTTCGATACGAGGGTATGGGCAATCTGTTCCCCGTAGAGAAAAGGTTTAAGTGTGGGGCCGTAGAGAATCTCTTGCGCTCGATTCGGTTTTACGGGGGCCGTGCAATGAAACTCCAGCGGACGACCATGAACATTCAATATTAGATAACCACCGAACAGTCCGTGCTGTTGGTGTTCGTCAATTGTTACGAATCCAAAGGAGGGTAATGACTTCGAGTTGCTAGCAGCCATAGTTCTCGCGTGGGAAAGGAAAAAGGAATCAGGGGTGTGTTGACGTTATTGAAGCAAGCCATCCAGTATTAAATCGGGAGTCCAAGGTGTGAGACTTTAACGGCGATGCGGACTCCGTTGTGTTTGTCACAATTCGCGAGTTTGAGGATTACTGGTTCTAGGAGATTACGAGTTTGTCAACAGTTCGTTAGGTGAAAGTTTGCGAAAAGTTTCTGTCACTCGACAACGCTTGATCGACGTGCTTATACTAGAGGTTCACGAACCAAGGAGCCAATAACAATGACGCAAGATCCTCAGAACATTCCTCCTGTTTTCCATATCGACATCTCGTCGGAATCGTCGCCAAAATCTGGCGACGCAAAGCAAGATCCAACCGAGTTGATGATTGGTTTGATGCGTCAGATCCTGGCGACTCAGCAACGTCAGACTTCGCTGTTGGAAGAGATGGTTCAGTATTCTGGTGCTGCTCAGAAGCAGCGCGCGACCGAACTGGGCCATTGGAAAGAAGCGAATCCAAAATTGGCAAAAGCGTGTCGTTCCGCTGCTGAAACTTTGAGTCGCGTGCAGACGGAGTTTTTGCGAAACGTCACCGACGACATAGCGGACAACGAAGAGCATCTGGTGGATGGCGACTTCGTGCTGAATGAATTCGTCGATCGATACGGACCGCGACTAGCCCATCTCAATGGTGTGCTGCAAGTGCTCTCTCAATTGAGCAGCCCAGCACCGACTTCGTAGCCGCCAGTTGTTGTCGTCGCCAGTGTTGTTGTCGCCAGTGTTGTTGTCGCGGCAAGTTGGATTAGGTCAGTCATTTCTACAGGCTAATTTCTTCAAGACGCGGCAGCCCAACGGGAAGTTTTGATTCGTGGTCAGTGCTGCGCACCTACTAGCGACTGTTGGCGTGAAGTCGTATAACTACGTTTTGTCGAATGACTCCTATCTATTCCTGGCAGTGGTTCAAGAGGGAACATCTTCTACGTTGGCCGTTGCAGAGCTGACGGAGGATCCACTGCTGGAAAAACTCCCGCCTGAATTTCTATCTTGACACTAATTGTGAATTTACGCGAGCGACTATTGTTGTTGGCTGCGTCGGCTTGTTTTCTTGCCGGTTGCGAGATGGCTGCGCGCTCGGACGTCGGCTTGCCACTCGATTTCTCGGCAGTGGCGAACGAGATCCCCAGTGAAGCGATTTGGGGTCAATGGCGTGGCGGAGATCACCACGGTGTTCTGTTAGGTGCGAGCCCGCCAACGAAATTCGATATTGAAACGCCACTTTGGTCGACCGCGACTTTGGGAGCGGGTAATTCCTCGCCAATCGTTTTCAGAGATCGAATCTTTTTAACCGCGATCATCGATCGGCAAGGTGCAGTTCTGTGTTTCGACAGTGTAACTGGAACACAGCTTTGGCAGCGAAGCGTCGGAGAGATGAACGGAGCATCGCATAACAGAAATGGCTGGGCTAGCGCCACTCCCGCAACCGATGGGCAGCGCGTCTATTCTACATTTGCAGGCGACCTCGTTGTGTGTCACGACCTCGAGGGCAAAGAGATCTGGCGACACGAATGCCAGGGGATAGAACATAGTTGGGGATTTGCATCGAGTCCGGTTCTTCACGAAGGTGTCGTGATTCAATTGTGTGACAGCGAAGACCAGTCGTATTTGTTGGCTTTAAATAAGAGAACAGGAACAGTTGTCTGGCAAGTATCTCGTGAAAGTGACGGTAATTGGTCGACCCCCGTGATTGTCTGGGCCAATAGTGAGAAGGCTGGGTTGCGTCGCGAGTTGATCGTCAACGGCACCGGGCGTCGCGATGGCCACGCTGGAATCGTGACGGCATACGACGTCAATGCGGGAGAAGTCTTGTGGTATGCAGAGGGGACCACCGGGACTCCTTGCCCGACGCCGGCAGTTGGCGATGGCTATGTAATTAGCGCGAGCGGCGGCAATGGGCCCGTCTTGGCGCTGCAAACTGGCGGGAGCGGCGATGTCTCGCAGTCCAAGTCGCTGTGGAGTGAACCGAGGGGCGGTCCCTATGTTCCCTCGGGAGTCGTTGTTGCCAGTCGATACTACGCTGTTTCCGATACCGGTTTGTTGACCTGTTCAAGCGTTGCCGACGGACAATTGATTTGGAAGCACCGACTTGGTGGTACCGTTTCGGCGAGTCTCGTTGCAACATCGACGCATATTTATGCGACGACGGAAGAGGGAGATATTTACGTTGTGCGGCATGCCGATCAATTTGAATTGGTGGCCAAGAACGAGTTGGGCGAAGCGGTAGATGCAACACCTGCGCTTGCCTCGGAATGTATCTTCGTCCGCACGGTATCCCGACTCATTTGTTTTAGCCGCTCGGCAGCGAAACAACTGGCGAATGCCGCAGATTGAGCCCCAGGTATTGAGTCCGACTTTTTGGGGCGAGGTATTGGGGCGACATATTGGATGCAGAGATTACTGCAGCTCTATTCGTTTGTCACGCTCTAGCCCGGATTATTCATGAGTAGAACTTAGCTCATTGCAAGTCGTTTGTGGACATGAGTTTGTCGCCAACTTTCCCAAAACACGGCGCAATAGTAACCCGACGCGTAAGCGAGGAAACTCGCCGGATTTCCTCGCTTACGCGTCGGGTTACGAATAATCCGCTCTAGCTCTCAAAGTCCAAGTGCGACAGCTCGTGATATACTGGTCACGGTTTCCCCGTTTCTTTTTGAGCTCCGATCAGCACAAGGTGAACTGTTGCTATGCAAGTCGAATTAATTCACGTAACCACTTCGGATGGTATACGTTTGGACGGCGCTTATCGGCAATCGTCTGGCAGTAGCAGCTGCGAGATTGACGCGATCATTACATTGCATGGAGTGGGCGGGAACTTCTATGGTTCGCAGATGTTTGATGTAATATCTACTCAGTGCGATGAGGCCGGGATTCACGTTGTTCGAATCAATACGCGCGGGCACGATTCGTTGACGGTTGGTCAAACGACATTGGGTGGTCGGTATGTCGGCGCGGCGATGGAGATCGTCGGTGATTGCGTTCGCGACATCGCGGCCTGGTGTGAATTTCTGAGAACGCGAGGCTGTCAGCGGATTGCGTTGGTTGGGCATAGTCTGGGCGCGATTAAAGCGGTGTATCAGCAGGCTCATGAACCGCTGGAATCAATTGCAGCTATCGTTGCGGTCTCGCCCCCCAAGCTTTCAAGTACCGCATTTCTGAATGCTGGTTTTGCGAGTGACTATCGCCAGGAGATCCAACGAGCTCGCGAGTTGGTTGACGAACATATGGGTGGCGAGATGATGGCGATCACCGTTCCATTTCGCATGTTTATGTCGGCGCAGACCTACGCCGACAAGTATGGCAGCGAGAAATACAATATTACGGAGTTCGCCGACCGGTTAGCATGCCCGGCGCTGTTTGTTTACGGTGCGAAAGAACTCGTCAAGGAGGTCACATTTAAGGGGCTTCCCGAACGACTGGCCGAACTAAGGCGGGACGACCAGCAATTGGACGTCGCGACGGTTGATGGTGCCGATCACAATTACCGGAATTGCGAGGAGGTTTTAGCTCGGGAAATCATCGGTTGGTTTGCAAGCAATTTTCCCCGCTGATTTGTTTCTTCACCTCAAAACTCAATTTTTTCACCTCAACATTCATGACTCATCAATCATCACTCTTCATTCTGGGTCCTGAAGACCAGCATATCGATCGCGGATCGCAAATCGACCCGGATTGATGAATAAGGAGCGCCGATCGCTGAGTACTTGTTTCATCGAGAAGTGGGAACGAACGCCAGCCGCTTCTTCCATCTGCTTTCGTTCCAAAGCTTTACAACTCAGCATCCATTGAACGCCAGAGCAGTCGGCCCAGTCGTCAGAATAAAATTCCAAGTTTCGCCGGATCCGCCGCAACCGTTTCAGGACGTCTAAGTTACCCAGAGAATTGTCTTTGCGCTATTCTCGCGAGCGGCAGGTCGGAGTCACTAATTCGGAGCTTCGTGGCGGTCGCTGCTTGAGTTCACCTAGTTCGTCGGGTATTTTCTAGTGTTTGAATCACTCCGCGGCGCCCACACCGCCCACTTTATCCCACCCAACCTGCAATGTTTACGGGACCTGCATTGTTTACGGGATCACACGGTAGATCCACTGTAAGCAACCTGGACTAGCCACTGCATTCCACAAGGAACCAGCGAATGAGTTCAACAGAATCAGCGCCAGATTTAGCGACCCTTCAAAAGGAAGCCAAAGATAGACTCGATGCGCATACGCTCGAGATTGTCCAATGGCATTTCCACGAGTCGACGGGTTGTCCGTTTTGGCTGGAGAAAAAGGCCGAGCTGAATTTTGATCCACTGACGGAAGTGAAGGATTACGACGACCTAGGGAAATTTCCTTTGTTTGAAGACGAGTGGCTGCGTGGTGGTCCCGTTCGACGATGGGTACCCAAAGCGTATGACGACAAGCCGACATATGTTTTCGAAACGGGTGGTACGACGGGTATTCCGAAGAGTCGAGTTGTGATCGACGATTTCCGAATTGACTACGAGCTGTTTAGTCACACTTTGCCGGACGAGTATTTTCCTCGCGGCGGAAACTGGCTGATGCTCGGTCCGTCGGGACCGCGTCGTTTGCGGTTAGCTGTTGAGCACTTATGTCAGTTTCGTGGCGGCATCTGCTTCTGTATTGACTTGGACCCCCGGTGGGTTGTCAAGTTGATTAAGAAGGGATGGATGGAGCACTTAGAAGAATACAAGAAACACTGTATCGACCAGGCGGTCACGGTGTTGACGGCAGGGCACGATATTAAGTGCCTGTTCGCAACTCCAAAGCTGCTGGATCAACTTGCGATCGCTTTAGAAGATCGTGGAACGAGTTTGGCTGAGATTGGCATCACCGGCATTTTCTCTGGTGGTACAGAGTTTACTCCGCAGTGGACACGTTACGCCGTCGAAGAGTTACTTGGTGGCCCACCGGAAGAAGGCGGCGTATACATGACGCCGACTTACGGAAATACGCTGATGGGTCTGGCGTGTAGCAAGCCCGTTACGGCCGCAGACAACTACAAAATTTCCTACTACGCTCCGCAGCCCCGTGCTACCACCGAAGTTGTTGATCCTGATAGTCCAAACGAAGTAGTCGAATACGGCGCTACGGGCCGTGTCAAACTGACGACGCTGACGAAGGAACTCTTTGTTCCAGGCTTCCTCGAGCGAGATGAGGGCGAACGGGAACGCCCATTCGAGACGTATCCTTGGGATGGCGTGAGTGGTGTTCGACCGTTTAGTCGTCTGGCATCCGGAACGACCGTTGGCGTTTACTAAAATCGCGATTGAGCGTAATACAAATCATTAACCGAAATCGAGAGGCATATTGGATGTCTCTCACAAACGGGAGGATAAAACGTGCTAAACATTCCAGTCGTTCGATGGGGTAAACCTTACGAGTCGCTTGAAGTTGATGACGTCTTGCATTTCAGTACGGGCGAACCGATTGCTAAAGTTGGGCAAGCAAACGGCGGTATCATCAGACGCGACATGCGTAAGGCTCATCAAGCTCGGGACATCCTTCGCCAGTTTTCGATCAGCGATTTGATTGAAAAGATCAAATCGGCTGCCGATTTGTATGAGTCCGGGACGCTGGCGATTGGCGATGGCCAGCAGACACCCGCAGACTTTGCTCATCAGCAGTCGGCTAGTACCGGCTTGCCTGAGCACATGTGTCTTCACAACATGTCGAAGAATTCGTTTGTCCTTCGCAACATGGACACGATCCTCGACTGTTTAACTCGCGGTTTGCCACTCGACATCCTTTCCAAGGGTTGGGGGCAAGAGGGCCGTGGCGTCGTGGTCAGCTACCAAGCTCAAGCTCCTTGCTTGGGTGCAGTTCTTCCGTCGAATTCGCCCGGTGTTCACACTTTGTGGCTGCCAGTGATTCCGCTGCAACTCGGCTTGGTTCTCAAGCCTGGTCCGCAGGAGCCCTGGACGCCGTACCGCATGATGGCAGCGTTCGTCGCGGCGGGCATTCCCGCCGAAGTGTTTGCTATGTACCCAGGGGGTGCCGAAGCCGGTGCCGCTGTTCTTGAGTCTTGCCAACGAGCGATGATCTTTGGCGGTACTGCAACGGTGAACCAGTACAAGGGTAACCCGCGCGTTCAAGCTCACGGCCCGGGATTTTCAAAAATCATCTTGGGCGATGATATCGTCGACCAGTGGGAAGACTACATCGATTTGATTGCCGAGAGCATTTACATCAACAGTGGTCGCGGTTGCATCAACTGCTCTGGTGTTTGGGCGTCTCGACATACGCGAGAGATCGCCGCAGCGCTTGGCGACCGGCTTGGACCGATCGAAGTCAAAGGGCCGCAGGATCCCGCGGCTGGTTTGGCAGCATTCACAATTCCCGGAATGGCATCTTCCGTCTGGAAGATGATCGAGGCCGACTTGAAGGAAGATGGCGTTACGGACATGACGTCGAAATACGGCGAGCGATTGGTCGAACAAGAGCATTGCGGTTACTTGCGACCAGTGATCGTTCACTGTGAGTCGCCAGAGAAAGAGATCGCGCTGAAGGAGTACATGTTCCCCTTCTCCACGGTCGTCGAATGTCCTCAGGATCAAATGCTGGCCAAGATCGGACCGACTCTGGTTTGTAGTGGCATTACCAACAACGAGCAACTGATTAGTCAACTTAGCGACGCCACTCACATCGATCGCTTGAACATCGGTGCGATTCCGACCAGCAAATTGAACTGGTTGCAGCCCCACGAAGGAAATATTATTGACTTCCTCTTCCGTTCGCGCGCTTACCAAGTGCCGGAAGAAGTGTTGGCTCCAACTAGCTAATTACAAAGCCGCTCATGAACTCCAGCTTTGACTTTCAACCGCGGACCCGAATTGTTTACGGGGCGGATAAGATTGATGAACTCGGCCGTCTCGCCAGCGAGTTAGGTGCTCGTCGCGCTTTGGTTGTGAGCGATCCAGGAATCATGAAAGCAGGCCACACCGATCGCGGTGTGGCCGCGCTTTCCCAAGCTGGAATTGAAACTCATTGTTTTTCTGAAGTTCACGAGAATCCTAGCACCAACGACGTGAACGCAGGTGTGCGGGTTGCCAAGCGGCACGAACCCGAAATTATTATCGGGCTCGGTGGTGGCAGTGCGATGGACTGCGCCAAAGGGATTAACTTCATCTACTCCAACGGCGGAGAGATGAAGGACTATTGGGGAGTGGGCAAAGCTCTGCGAGAAATGCTTCCCATGATCGCCGTTCCGACAACGGCT
>JBLHLE010000156.1:0-9852 GCA_047620805.1 Pirellulaceae bacterium | reverse complement strand
TTTTTAGTTTGGCCTTGGTGCGGAGTCCCAATTTTCGCCACTCGCTAATGTCCAGATGTAGTTCTGCCAGCGCCGCAGTAGGCATGGCAAAGTTTGGCTCGTCGCACAAGAAACCGACCAAATCCTCTAGTCCCGGATTGTGACCGATCACCATGATCAATTGAATCTCGTTGTTCACTTGCTGAAGCTGCTCGATGTAAACGCTAGGAGGTGCCAGGTAGAGTTGGCTTTCGTGGACAAGTTTGCCGCGGAAGTCGCAAGCATCGGCAACGAGATCGCCAGTTTGAACAGCCCGCTGGGCAGTTGAACAAAGGATCGATTCAGGAACGATTTGCTGCTCGACAAGCAATTGGCCCATGCGTGGCGCTGCGGCCAAGCCGCGTTGGTTCAGCGGTCGTTCGTGATCGGACTGGCCTGGGGTTGTCCAGCTTGATTTTGCGTGTCGTAGAACGAGTAGCGTCTTCATGATTCGTCAATCGTTGTGGATTCAGAGCTGTAAGGTTGGAATATTGTGCGGCGGTATTGCTCTTCTTGCTTGACGGCTTGTTTGGTCTGCTCGTAGAGAGTCTCTTGACTTCGCACGAGTTTTCGCTGGCCCGGGTCGATCGCGACGTAGCTTCCGTCGGGTTGCAAGCGACGAGCTTTGACGTTGTCGCGAAAGTGAACGTCGAGCAAATCCACCAGTCGGTGGCGAGAGGGAGTGTCTTCAATTGGAATCAATAGCTCAACTCGACGATCAAGATTTCGCGGCATCCAATCGGCGCTGGAAATGAACACGCGTTCGTCGCCACCATGGTAAAAGTAGAAGATGCGAGCGTGTTCGAGAAAGCGATCGACGATACTGACGACTTCAATGTTTTCACTTAGCCCCGGCACGCCCGGTCGCAGACAGCAAATTCCGCGAATGTTGAGTTTAATGGAGACGCCTGCTTGCGAGGCCTTGTACATCGCATTGATGATTTTGGGATCGGCCAGCGAGTTGATTTTTGCGGCAATATGCGCTTTCTGGCCCTGGCTCTTGCGAAGTGTTTCCGTGTCAATCATGTCGAGCAATCGGTCGCGGAGGCCGAGCGGCGCTGCTTCGATCTTGTGGAAGTCCTGGGGTTGTGAATAACCCGTAATGGCATTGAAGAAATTCGTAGCGTCGCCGCCAAGGTCTTCGTTACACGTCATATACGAAATGTCGCCGTAAAGCCGCGCAGTGGATTCGTTGTAGTTACCTGTTCCAACGTGCAGGTAACGCTGAATTCCATGTGGCTCGCGTCGAATGATTATGCAAATTTTGGCGTGCGTTTTAAGACCGCGGACGCCGTAAATGACTTGCACGTCGGCTTGTTCCAAGTCTTTGGCCCATTCGATATTTCGAGCTTCATCGAAGCGCGCCTTTAACTCGAGGATCGCGGTGACGTGTTTTCCTCGTTCGGCGGCTCGCTTCAGCGCTGCGACGATTGGGCTGTTCTTACTGGTGCGATAAAGAGTTTGCTTAATCGCCAGGACATCGGGATCGTCGGCGGCTTCTTCAATGAGTCGAACTACGGGTTCAAAGCTCTCGTATGGGTGAACCAGCAGCACATCTTTTCGCGAAATTACTTCAAACATGCTGGCGCCGGGATCGACTTCGGGCGAAGGCAATGGCGGCCAAGGTTTGTACTTTAGCTGATCGAAACCAGGAAGGTCGGTCAACTGCATGAAATCTGCCAAGTCGACGGGACCGCGGGCTTGAAAGACGTCTTCGTCATTTAGTTTCAGCACGTCCTGCAGGAATTGCAGCATCGTGTTTCCCACGTCGCTGGAGATCTCGAGACGCACGCAGGCTGTTTGTTTGCGGGCACCGAGAATCTCTTCCATGTCTTGCAGCAAATCGACGCTTTCGTCGTCCACGGCGATGTCGGCGTTTCGCGAAATTCGAAAAGTTGCACATTGTTGGACTTCGATGCCGGCGAAGAATCTCGCGACGAACAACTCGACTACGTCTTCCAACAACGTGTAGGCGTACCCGCCATCGGAGTGCAGCGTGATAATCCGCTGCGCTTCGCGTCCGAGCGGGATGATCGCAAACCGCGGAGCAGGCTCGTCGTCGCTGTCGTCGGATTCGCCGGCCAGTTGCACGCAGATATTGAGCGATTGGTTGGCGAGTAAAGGAAAGTCTTCCCTGTCGGAAACTGCTTGCGGCGAGTAGATTGCGAAAATCTCTCGATCAAATAGTGTTTCCAGTGCGTTTAGATGTCGTTGCGAGTAATTGGTCGCGGTGAGTCGACGGACGCCCGCGTCTTCTAAATGCGACTCGATTTCCTCGGCGAATATGCGGTACTGTTCCTCGACTATTTCGTGTGTTCGTATTGAAACGGCGACTAGTTGTTCCGCGGCGGTCATCCCCGTCGGGTCGTGTTTGTCGGGCGATTGGCGTCGTTGGATTTGCAAACCGCCCACGCGGACCATGAAGAACTCGTCGAGATTCGACGCCGTGATGGCAAGGAACTTCAACCGTTCCAACAACGGGATGTTGGGATCGTTGGCTTCATCCAACACTCGTTGGTTGAAAGCCAGCCAACTTAGTTCGCGGTTAAAAAAGTGCGGTTCTTCAGTCATGGATTCTTGATTCAATTTGGAGTTCTTGGTGTTCGCCAAAATGTTGAATGTTACTGGGTGATTGAATGTTACTGGGTGATTGAATGTTACTGGGTGATTGAATGTTACTGGGTGATTGAATGTTACTTTGCTCGATGCGGCCGTAGCAAAACTTGTGTTCCGAAGGTTTCCTCGAACAAGGTACCGCTTTGTTGCAGGGCGAATTGTTCGATCGACAGGTCGTCGACATTGGGGACGGTGATGACCATCAGACCTTTTTCCAATTTGCAGCGGACGTCTCGAATGCGTTCGCTGCGCGAATCCGAGAGGGCGATAGCAACTCGCAAGATGGCGGCGAGTTTCGCGACAGCGATTCGTTCATCGCGATCCAGATCGGCGTAGTCCTCATGCTTTGGTTGTGGCGAACCACGGCGGTGATATCGAGTAATCAACGCGGTTAGCAGTAACTGTTTTTTTCCGAAACCGAAAATTTCACTATTCTTGATGATGTACATCGCGTGCTTGTGATGGCTACGCGAATTGACGAATAGGCCGATTTCGTGCAACAGTCCCGCGACGTGCAGGATGATTCCGTACCTCGCGGGTAATTGGTGTTCACTTTGAAGTTTTTCAAACAGCTCCTGACACAGATTTGCCACGAGCTTGGCGTGCTTGACGTCGACGTCGTAGCGATTGGCGAGTGCGACTGCCGAGCGGACGATTTGTGTGCGAAAGTCTTCTGTCCACGTTTCGCTGTTCGCCATTTCTTTGAGCAGACCGTCGCGGATGTTAGTATTGGTGACCAAGACGCTGACGACATCGAAAGCTTGAGCCATCATGACGTAGGCCAGTAGTGCCGGGCCGATCGTTTCCGCCTCGGGGTAGCTCAAGTGGTAGCGCTGCACGATTTCGTCTTCGGACAGTTCGAGCATCTGGTTGGTGAGCGCTTCTAGTTCGACACGAGGGACGCGTCCCAACGCCAGCGGATTCCAATCGGGAATAATTTGCATAGCCGCGAAACGCATGTCTCCACCCAATCCGATCAATTCGATCGGGCCCTGGTCGGGCACCTGCTCGCGGACTTGCTCGATCGTTCGTTGAATTTTGCCTTCCATGATGTGACGCGATTTAGTCACCGGCGTCCGGAAGGCCTCCAGCGTCTTTCTTATTCGCAATGAGCCCAAGCGATAAGAGTGGGAAAACACGACGTTTCCCTTACGGACGACCAGCAAGTCTGTGTGGCCACCGCCAACTTCCATGACTAAGACGTTGCCATTGGATAGTCGCGACTCCTGCAGAAGAGGTTGAATGCCGAGGTAAGTGACTCGGTTTTCCTCAGCCTCGTCGATCGCATCGACATCGAAACCGGTGGCGCTATAAATTCGGTCCAAGAACGCGAGGCGGTTGCCGGCTTCCCGAATCGCACTGGTGCCGATGACCCGTATATGCTCTTGTTTTTCAATCTGGTATTGGGAGATGAGCCGGCGGTAGGAGCGGAGCGTGCGAACTACGTTTTCGATCGTATTGCGTTGAATCTGTCCCGTGGTAAAAGTGTCCCGGCCAAGGCTGACCGCCTGCGACAGTGTTTCAAGCGTGCGCACGACTCCAATGCTGTTGATTTCCGCAATTGCCATACGGATGGAGGTCGAGCCGATGTCAATGACGGCAACGGGCGTTGCTGAAGAGATCGTCTTGGCTGTTGGGGAACTGCTCATTCGCGTAATTTGATCTATGTGCTGTGTTAATATTTTCGATGTGGTTTTGCTTGGAATCGCTCTTTCGTTCTTATGTCGATCTATTGCGAAGTGATTTCCTGTAGGGTGATTTCGCGTAGGGTGATTTCGCGTAGTGTGATTCGCGTAGTGTGATTCGCGTAGTGTGATTCGCGTAGTGTGATTCGCGTCGGTTGGGGTCGTGCTACGAACTCGAAACCGTCTTCGCAATCCATGCTGCCGCTCCCTTCACTGCGGCGTCGTCGCCGAGTTCCGCGGGCACGACGGAAAGAGATTCCTGAAACAAAGGTAGTGCGAACTCCATCACGCCTTTGGTTACTTCGTCGACGAACAGATCGGGCATTGCTTCCACCATGCCGCCGCCAAGGACGATCAGGTCGGGGGCGAGCAAATTGATGGTGCCTGAGAGGACGACACCGATGTGTCGAGCCGCTTTGCGGACGATTTTTTCGACCATCGTATCGCCCGACTGGATGGCATTTGCGATCAAGCTGCTCTTGATGTCGCCGACGCTAGTACCAGCGTTGGCTAGAATGTGAGGTGCCTGCCCTGTGAATGCGGCGCGGGCAATTTGCGCAGCGATGGCCAGTCGACTCGCTACCGCTTCCAGCGTCCCCTCGTGTCCATATCCACTGAGTGGCCCCTGCGGTATACAGGGTATATGCCCGATTTCCATACAGCTAAAACGTAAGCCGCGGATGATCTGATCTTCGTACACGCACCCGCCGCCGATCCCCGTTCCGGGAAAAACACCGACGACACAGCGTGCGTCTTTGGCTGCTCCAAAACACTTCTCGCCGTACACTCCCGCGTCGACGTCGTTGAGCACATCGACGGGGCAGTTGAATTCCTTCTCGAGATATTCTTTTAGCGGCGCGTTTTCCCAACCGAGATTGACTGCGGTGACCAATACCCCTTTCTTCCAGTCGACGGGGCCGGGGCACCCGATACCGATCCCTCCAATCGAAGCGAGATCGATCTTCGCTTGATCAGCTGCCTCGCGAATCGTGTCGACAATGCGTTTGAGTCCAGCGTCGACACCTTCGTTACCGCGGGTTCTCTTCCGCTTTGTCCCCACAACATTGAACTCGTGATCCAGGACTGCGGCTAGCATCTTGGTCCCGCCGAGGTCGAAGCCGATCCAATTCTTGTCGTTTTTTGCCATCAAATGTATCCCGCGAAATCCATCAAAATGTGAGTCGTACAATATTGCTCATCAACCTCGGCTTGAGACATTGGCTCGAGTACATTGGCTCGAGTACATTGGCTCGGAAGTGTGGTCGAATCGCGAGTATAGAATAACAGAATTTGGTAAGTCTGCGTAGCTTATCAGGTTGGGGAGGATGGTCGACGGTATTTCACGTGATAATCAGCTGGCGATAAACTCGCGTAATGTCGTCGGCCAACGAAAACATCCCGGTCAACAATGTCGGCCGGGATGTAGAAGTTGAGCGAGTTGTGCTGTGAATTAGGTGCCAAATTCCGGTCGACGACGTCCGAGTTGGCACTGAAGTCGTTGGACAATGCTGCTGTGCATTTGACTAACTCGACTTTCGCTGAGGTCGAGAGTTGCGCCGATTTCCTTCATCGTAAGTTCCTCGTAATAGTAGAGGATGATGATCAGGCGTTCGTTGCGGTTGAGGCCTTTGGTGACCAGACGCATCAAGTCGTTCTTATGAACACGTCGAGTAGGATCTTCGCCTTTTTTGTCCTCCAGAATATCGATCTCTCGGACATCTTTATAGCTATCCGTCTCGTACCATTTCTTGTTCAGGCTGATGAGGTTGACGGCATTGGCTTCCGCCAGCATTTTGTCGAGCTCGGCACGCGTCAGCTCCATATGGGCGGCTAGTTCTTCTTCCGTCGCTGCGCGTCCATGTCTGGCTTCGAGCGTTTTTTTAGCTTCGTTTAGCTTGCTGGCCTTGGAGCGAACTAGTCGCGGTACCCAGTCCATCGTTCTCAGTTCATCGAGCATGGCACCGCGAATACGCGGAACGCAATACGTTTCGAATTTGACCCCCCGAGAGAGATCAAAGGCGTCGATAGCATCCATCAGCCCAAAGACACCCGCGGAAATCAGGTCATCCAATTCAACTCCTTCTGGGAGTCGAGACCAAATCCGTTCACCGTTGTATTTAACCAGCGGCAAGTAGCGTTCGACCAGTCGGTTCCGGAGCTCTTTATTGCTCAAGTCGGCGTTGTAAGTGTGCCAGAGTTCCGCGACGTCTCCCAAAGGTGAAGCGGTTGTAGACATGCAATCCTCCGTGATTGTTTTAAGCTCAAGACGGGAGCGTTTATTTGATTTATTGGTGGCCCGCATCCTGCGAGCAAAGTCCAGACGAACACAAGCTAGTGAATTATTCCATCAGCTGCACCGTCCCACTGCCTACGTGGAAATCAAGTTTTCGTTTTCGTCGACGTTGTCGGACAAGGTCTCTTGTCCTTTGACTTCCGCGGTAATGGTTGCTTGAACTGATTCGTTTACAGTGTTTTGAGCTATACGCCCTAGGAGCATACCAATTACCGCGAAAGGTAGGATCGATATGGTCGCTGCCCAAACTGTTTCGGGTAAGGTCGCTTGGGAAATGATGCCCCGTGCGATGATTATCGCAAACGCCAGCATGCCTAAAAATCCTGCGAACCTTCGATCCATTTCGATATCCCATTGCGCCGCAAAGTTGATCTAACCGACACACTTTAACTTGTGTCGGCGCGACGACGCGCTGTCTTGATATCGGTAGTTGTTGGATGCTAGGGTGAATCGAAATCAAAGTATTACTCAAAAACTTACGAACAGTCTGTATTTTGGTGTTGATCACGCCGCTGCTCGGCGTGAATTCGGATCGTTGGTCTGTGACGAGTTCACCGCCGCCAAACTCATCGCCAGCTTTGTAATTGCCAACGCAGTCAGCGACGAGGATTGTTCAATTACGAGCGGTTGGTGACCGGTTCCCAAGTTGACGATTCGCGCGGTGGGAATCCAACCCGCCAGCTCGATGTCCAAATTCAGGAACTTCTGGCACGATTGTCCGATCCGGGTGCTCACGTCCTGGGCAGCCTCTGCCGACTGCACTTGATTAACGACCAGCTTCATTGAGCTTGGGTCGAGCGGAGCTAATAATGTTTTAATAGTTGCATAGGAGTCCATGACCGCTACGTTATCGGGCGTCGTAACGATGAGTATTTCATCTGCGACTTCGCAGAATTTCCTCACCATTGGCCCGCTACTGCCGGTGTCGACGACGACCAGGTCGGCGTGATCGCCCAGATTTGCAAGTTGGTTGACGAGTCGTTGTTGCGCGGAATCATTCGTCGGTTCAGCACTTTCCGGTGCCCACAATCCGGGAACGACTAACAGGCCCCCCGGTCCTCGTTCCAAAATTTCGTGGATGTCGTTTCTGGCAGTGAGTACATCGGCCACAGTGCGGCGTTCGGTCAGGCCACACATCGTCGCCACGTCGGCGCGATACATGCCAGCATCGACCAGCACCACGCGGGCACCCTGTAGGCTCATCGCAACCGCTGCATTGACGGCGATAGTCGTTGTCCCGACTCCACCCTTTCCGCCCATTGCAACGACCAACTTCGGCCGTGGGCCAGATAGTTGCTGCCGCCTTTGGTTGGCCTTGTTGACCAAATTTCGTAGTTGAAAAGCCTGATCTCGCATGACTTATCGTCCCGTAATTCACCACCGCATCCGATCGCGATGGTAACCTTATGTTGAATGTTTCTGTGTGTTAACTGGCTGGCTGTTTTGATTGACGTGGTCTGCTGCTAAGCGGTTCGTTCGTTGATGCCGAGGACCGTCCGAGCGAGTTTGCGACGATCGGCCGCCTCGATATCGTCCGGTACGTTTTGGCCATTGGTGACATAACTCATTGGCAGGCGGCAACTTCGCATCAACGGCAGGATGTTTCCCAGTCCAGTCGCTTCGTCGAGTTTGGTTAGGATTAGGGAGGTCGCTCCTACCTGAGCAAATCGTTCGGCTGCTTTCTTCATGCTGGCCAGACTCGAAACGCTACTTAGTACCAAATGGACTTCGTCCGCTTGAGCTTCGCCCAGCATCGTTTGTAGTTCTTGAATCTTGACTTCGTCGCGTGGGCTGCGACCCGCTGTGTCCATCAGGACCAGGTCCAGGTCGGACAGCCGCCTGACCGCTTCCCGCATTTCGCGGGGCGTCGAAACGATCTCCATCGGTAGATCGATGATGTCTGCATATGTTCGCAGTTGTTCGACCGCCGCGATGCGATAGGTGTCGACAGTGATCAAGCCAACTTTCAACTGTTCACGCAAGCGGAAGTTTGCCGCCAGCTTCGCGATCGTCGTCGTCTTGCCGACTCCAGTGGGCCCGACAAGTGAAACGAGTCGGCATCTCCCGGGGGTGACTTTGATCGGTCCGCAAACGAGCAGTTCGTCTTCTATCATTCGAGCGATTCGGGCTTTGAGCAAGACTGCGTCGTCTAGCTCAAAGCCGTTGCATCCGCCCCGCACTCGGTCAATCATCTCTCGAGCCAGCTCTTCACTCACTTCCGCATCGATCAGATCGGTGTACAAGTGAAACAAAGATTCCGGCAGATCTCTCGTGCGAGACGTCGGCTGGTTGCAAAGGTCTTCGACCATCGAATGAAGTTCAGTCATTCCCGACTTCAAATCGTCGCGGAATTTGGCTCCGTAACCGTTCTCTATTATGGGTGGATCTGTTCTTTTGTAGTATTCCTCATAAGCGACGGTTTCCGACAAGGCGTCGTTAGCGTCTTCCTTCGGATCGTTAAAGCGGTTGAATTCCGTTGCGGGACGGACGATGCGGTTTTGCGATTCCGCACCAGACAAGTAATTGTCGGTCCGCCGGTCAAAGTCGCTACGGTGAAAGATGTTCTGGTCAGGACTCTCAGTCGCGTAATTCTCAGTCGCGTAATTCTCGGCCGCGTAATTCTCAGGCGCGTAATTCTCGGCCGCGTAGCCACCATCGACATGATCCTCGCCCGCAAAGTCGCCCTCGCCAAAATTCTCATCAGCAAAGTTGTCTTCGATAACGTCTATGTCCTCGGGAAATCGACTAGGGACATTCACATTCGACGATGCGGTAACTTCGATTTGTTTGAGGCCCACGAGCCAACGCCAAAGGTTGCCACCACGCACTTCACGAGTGTGTAGTACGGCAGCGCCGGGGCCTAATTCATCGCGCACCCGC
This sequence comes from Pirellulaceae bacterium, assembly GCA_047620805.1. Lineage (GTDB taxonomy): Bacteria > Planctomycetota > Planctomycetia > Pirellulales > Pirellulaceae > JBLHLE01. The sequence continues at coordinate 360 of JBLHLE010000156.1, read as the reverse complement.
CTCAGTGCATCTTGCATCGATTTGGCGCGAAATGTTCTGACATCCATGTCTTTGTGATACTCCTCAAGTTGTTCGACTAGTTCAATTGGTTCATGGCGGACTACGCTGGTACCGCGTCACTTACCATTCCTAGTGACTCAATTCTCGTATCGCGAGTGATTTCGTTGTAGCTGAGCACGATTAAGTTCGGCAGATTTGCGGACGAAATCTGTTTCACCGCGGGCCTGATCTGTGGACTGACCAGCAGGATCGGACGATGGTTTTCTCTTGTTAGCTTGGCAATCGAGTCGCTGATTATCTTGCATGAATTCTCTATCGCTTGGGGCGACATGCGAACGAACAAACCGCGGTCGTTGTGTT